>CABSMB010000122.1 GCA_902478705.1 uncultured Collinsella sp.
ATATCCTCGCCGGGCAGCGCGCCCAGGACCAACGGCGGCATCATGGACGACAGGCTCTGCAGGTAAATTTTACCGTCGCGGTAGATGTCGAGGTCCCATAGGTCGGAAACCTGGGCTTCGGGCAGGATGAAAGCGTCCGGATACCATGCGACAGTTTGATGTGCGATGCTGGCGGCGTCGAGCGCGGCGGCAATGTCCTCGGCGGTCGCTTTGAGCGTGTTGGCGCGCAGCGTGACCGGGCGTGTTGCCGCGGCGCCGAAGCCCTCGATCATGAGCTCGGCATCGGCCGCGGCATAGGCGCCGGCGACTGTGTCGACCATAAAGCGCGGCAGATCTGTGGCGCAGGGAAGGGCGGCAAGCTGGTCGGAAAGCTCGGTAGCGGCAAACTGCCTGAGCTTGAGCTCGGCCTTGACCTGCTTTTTCTGCTTACGACGACGCGGCTTGGACATCCGTCTTTCCTTCCCATTCCATTACATGTCGAGTGTTTTAGTACTGGCTCTCGTGCTTGCTGAAGAAGTCGAAGCGCGGGGGCAGCGGCTTCACGCGGTGCTTGCCGGGCTTCTCGCCCAGGCTCTCCACAAACTCGTCCGTGGAGGCAAAGATGTTATCCCAGCTAAAGAAGGCGACCGGATCGACATCGAAATACTCGCAGATGAGCTCGCAGCCGGCCGGGACGATGCCGTGCATGAGCACGGTTGCCACGCGCAACTCGGTAAAGGCGTCGACGAGGGCCTGTGTCATTGCGGCGTTAGACTCGGCGCCCTCGAGCTTGTTGGCGGCCTTGGAGGCGTCGCTCCAGCGCTTGTTGGCGGCGCGCAGGTAGTCGTCGCACACGGCGAGCGCGCGGTGCGTCTCGAACTTGTACATGGCCTGCTCAAAGGCGAGGACTGCCTGCTCGGCGGCCTCGACCACGGCATCAGAGGCGGCGCCGGCGGGAATGCAGCCGTTGCGGTACGGGCTCTCGTCGCCCTCCTTGACGGCGACGCCGTAGAAGCAGCTGCGGGCCAGGCGGTTGAACACGCCGGTCAAGAGGGCGCTCTCCTTAAGGGCCGGATCGATGACGCGCTTGTCGTCGCAGGCGCGCACCTCGTTGCCGTCCTTGTCCTTGCCGGTCACGCGCGTGTCATATGCCTTGGGGCTAAAGCTCACCGGCTTCTCGGACAGGCCGAGCGACAGCCAATGTGCGCGCATCTGTTCGCAGGTGTAGTGGTTGAGCAGGTCGTCTGCCGGCGGGGGAGGCGTCTGCGAGGACGAGCTGGCCTTTTTGCCCATGTAGAGCAGGTGGTAGCAGGCGCTGACGGTGCTCTGCGTGAGGTCCCAGCCCAGGGCCTCCCACATGGCGGTCTGCGCGATGCAGTAGAAGTAGATGTTGTCCTGACCGATGAACTGGTAGATCTGAGCGTCGTCAGAGCACCACCAGTCGCGCCAGTCGAGCGAGCTGTGCTGGTAGGTCGGCGCGGGGACCTGCGTGGAATCGGCGGCGGGCTCGCCCATGAGGGCGGCGTCCTGGGCGGCGACGCCCTCGGTCACGCCGGCGGCTTTGGCATCGCGTGCGAGCACGGTGCGGGTGTAGCTGATGGGCGCCCACAGGCTCTCGGGCCAGCACCAGCAGGTGACGTCGGAGACACCGTCGACCTCGGGCACCGGAACGCCCCAGTCGATGTTGCCGGTGATGCGGAAGGGCACGAGCGCCTTGCCGCTGCGGAAGCGCACGCCGCCGTTGGCGAGCACCGCGTGGGCGTCGTCGCGCTCCTTCCAGCTGGGGAAGGTGACGGTAAAGCTGCTCTTGTTGCCCTCGGGCTCCAGCACGGTGTGCTCGGGCAGCTGGTCCTCGACGGCGTCGAAGGCCTCGCGGAACTTGTTCTGGATGTAGAGCTGCGCCGGCAGCAGCCACTCCTCCATGGTCTTGGAGACCACGGAGCGAACCTGCGGGTTCTGGGCGAGCTTGGCAGTGTAGGTCTTCATAAAGTCGAGGTAGGCCGGCAGGTCAAAGTAGAGGTTGTCGACCGGGCGCAGCTCGGGCACCTCGCCGGTGAGCTGGCTCTTGGGCGCGATGAGCTCCTCGGGCTCAAACTGGTGACCCAGGTCGCACTCGTCGGCGTAGGCCTTCTCGGACTTGCAGCCCTGGATGGGGCAGCGGCCGATCACCTGACGGCCGTTGAGGAACGTGCCGGCCTTGGCATCGTAGAACTGCAGCGTGGAGCGCTTGGAGATGGTGCCCTGCTCGTGCAGGCGCTCGATAATCTCGGCGGTAACCTCGTTGTGAATCTGCGCAGCCGGCTCAAGGCCCGAGCCGCCGTAGATATCGCAGCTGATGTTGTAGTTGTTGAGGGTCGCGGCCTGGCGGGAGTGATTGGACTCGACATACTCGCCGATGGACTTGTCGTAGCCCTCGTTCTCCTTGAGCTTGCGGTAGCTCTCCATGATGGGCGAGCCGTAGCAGTCGGTGCCCGAGGTGAAGATTACGTTCTCGCGGCCCAGGCGGTCGCGCAGGAAGCGGGCGAAGAAGTCGGCGGGGACAAAGACACCACCAACGTGGCCGAAGTGCAGGCCTTTGTTGCCGTAGGGCTCGCCGGCGGTAACGATGGCGCGGCGCGGCCAGCTGGGACGGTCGTTCATGGAGTATTTGGATGCCATGGGACTCCTTCGCATATAGGTGAGGGCGCGGCCGGGCGTGGGACTCGGCGGCGCGGTGGTCAATTCGTGCATATCGCTCGACATTATCGCACATGCGGGCGGGTGCGTGGCAGGGGCGCTATCCTTAGATGCTATGAATGAGATTTCCAACATACATGCGTTTGAGGACGAGGATTTTCTGCATGCCTGCTTTGTGTGGGGGATGGTCGTAATCGTGGCGTTTGCCGTGTGCCTGGTGCCGGTGTTTATGCTGCTGGGCGGGCCTGTTGACCTGGATGCGGCTGAAGCGGGCGGCTGGACGGCGGCCGTGGGCTGGATGGTTGGCTTGGCTGTGGTTTCGGCGGCGTCGTTTGCCGTGCATGAGCTGGTGCATGCGGTGTTCTTTAAGCTGCTGGCGCCCGCGGGTGCGCACGTGACTTTTGGAGCGAATCGCGAGACATGCATGATCTATGCCTGCGCCGAGGGCGTCGTGTATTCGCGCATGCGGTATATGGCGATTTGCCTGGCACCGACGGTTGTTTTGACGGCGGCGTTTGCGCTGGGATTTGCGTTCTCGGGTTATCCGCTACTGTGCTACCTAGCAGGAGGTCTGCACCTGTCGGGCTGCGTGGGCGATTGGTATTACGTGCGAACCATTCTGCGCGATCGCCGTATCGTCGCCTGCGAGGACACGTCCTTCGGCGTTCGCTTTTTTGGAAAGTAGCCTTTTGGGATGATTTTTCTGGGACGGGGATTAAAAAATCATTAGGTACACAATGATTATTTAATCCCCGTCCCAGAAAAATCATTGTGGGAGAGGAGATGTCGATGAAGCCGTTGCTGCTGCATGCTTGCTGTGCGCCGTGCTCGCTTGAGCCGGTTCGCTTGCTGCGCGAGGAAGGGTTTGAGCCCACGATCTGCTGGACCAATCCCAATATTCAACCGCGCGATGAATGGCAGCGCCGCCTGGACGAGCTGCGTCGGTGGTGTGCCGACGGCGGCATCGAGCTTATCGAGGCGGGGGAGGACCACGAGCGCTGGGAGGCCGGCGTGGCCCCGTTGGGCGCGGATCGCCCTCGTCGCTGTCGCGCGTGCTACGCCCTGCGTCTGGCCGAGGCCTGCCGCGTTGCCCAGGAGCGCGGGTTTGAATATGTGGGCACAACGCTCGCCGTCTCGCCGTATCAGCTGTTCGACACCTGCAATGACGTGCTTGAGCGCTTGGCGGAGGCGCGTGGACTTACGCCGGTGATTCGCGATTTTCGTCCGTATTATCCTGAGGCCACGCGCCGTTCGCGCGAGCTGGGAATGTATCGGCAGAACTACTGCGGTTGCCGTTTCTCGGCCGTTGAGGCGGCCATGGACCGCGCTCGCATCCGCGACGAGCGCAAGGCTGCCAAAAAGTAGTTCATTTGGGACGTCGGCCTGCTAGGATGTAGGGCGGACTTTAGCTATATAAGGAGAATCTGACGTGTCTATGCGTACCGATGATTTTGATTACAACCTTCCTGAGGAACTGATTGCCCAGGCTCCCGCCGAGCCGCGCGATTCCTGTCGCCTGCTGGTGGTGGACCGCAAGGGTTCCGAGGCCGGAACGCCGCTGGAGCACGGCGGTACCGTCGAGCACCGCATCTTCCGCGACATCATCGACTACATCGAGCCGGGCGACGTGCTCGTCATCAACCAGACGCGCGTGATGCCGGCCCGCCTGATCGGTCGCAAGGCCGGCTCGGGCGGCGTGGTCGAGACGCTGTTGCTCAAGCGCCGCGAGGACGTGGATCCGCTGGGCCATGTGTGGGAGTGCCTGGTCAAGCCCGGTAAGCGTCTGAAGCCCGGTGCTCAGATTGAGTATCGTGCCGGTGGCGCCCATGCGCCCGAGGGGGCTCCCGTGGTGCTGACGGCAGAGATCGTCGACTTTGTCACCGACAGCCGCGGCGGTCGTCTGGTGCGCTTTGATCCGGCCGGTTGCAATGCCGCCGGCGAGCCGCGCACGCTCGACGAGGCCATTCATGCCGCCGGTCACGTGCCGCTGCCGCCCTACATCACTGACTACGAGGGCGACCCCGAGAAGTATCAGACCGTGTACGCCATGAAGGAGGAGCACTCTGCTGCCGCTCCCACAGCGGGCCTGCACTTCACGCCCGAGCTCATGGCTGCCATCGAGGCTAAGGGCGCAAAGTTTGCCGCCGTCGAGCTCGAGGTGGGCATCGATACCTTCCGTCTGGTGGAGGAGGACGACCCCACGCAGCACGTGATGCACACCGAGCGCTACCACGTGTCGCAGGAGGTGGTCGACGCCGTGCATAAGGCGAAGGCCGAGGGGCATCGCGTGATCGCCGTCGGCACCACCGCGGTGCGTTCGCTCGAGAGTGCGTTTGACGCGGACGCGCCGGTGTCCGA
>CABSMB010000123.1 GCA_902478705.1 uncultured Collinsella sp.
GCTGTTAACCGCGCTGTTGTAGGTTCGAGTCCTACCCGGGGAGCCAGGTTTTAAAACCCGTCGCTTATGCGGCGGGTTTTTTCATGCCGCGATCGCCGGTGGCGAACGTTACCGTATCAACATTTCGTGTCGAGGATGTAATCGCGAACCCCGTGGCCTTAACATGGCGCGGTCGTTGTAAAATGTTGGAATGATTGCTCCCACGGCATGGTGCCGCGAGCACCAGAAAAGGAGATTCTTGTGTCTGAGACCATTAACGGCAGCCTGAGCGTCTCGAACGACGTTATTGCCGATATTGCCGGTTATGCCGCGATGACGTGCTATGGCGTCGTCGGTATGGCCGAACAGCTGCAGGGCGCCGAGAGCGTGCGCCTGCTTGCCGGCCAGCGCCTCCGCAAGGGCGTGCTTGTTTCCGCCGACGAGAACGGCCTTACGGTCGACCTTCACGTCGTGCTCGAGAACGGCGTCAACATGAAGTCCGTCTGCCACAATCTTTCGAGCTCCGTCGCCTTCACCCTGCAGGAGATCGCCCAAATCGATCCCGCCAGCCTTAAGATCGGCATTCACATCGACGCGCTCAAGAGCCGTCTGAACTAGCATCCGAATACGGAGATTTCATCACTTATGATTGCAAAGACCATTCGCACCTGTTTTCCGATCGCTGCGGCTGCCGTTTCCGAAAAGGCCGAGGAGATCAACAAGCTCAACGTCTTCCCCGTACCCGACGGTGACACCGGCACCAACATGTCGCTCACGCTCGCCTCGGTGACCAAGGAGCTTTCCGCCCTTCCTGCCGATGCCGACATGGAGGCCATTGCCGGTGCCATCACCCACGGCTCCCTGATGGGTGCTCGCGGCAACTCCGGCGTCATCACCTCGCAGATCCTGCGCGGCGTGGCCGAGGGCCTTGTCTCTGCCGATGAGCCCATTACGTCCGCCAATATCGCCTTCGCCTTCCGTCGCGCCGTCAAGGTTGCCTTCCAGGCTGTTCGTAAGCCCATCGAGGGCACGATCCTCACGGTCCTGCGTGATGTTTCGACCAAGGCAGACGAGTGCGAGAAGAAGAAGTTCTCTGCCGAGGATGCGCTCGACGCCATCGTCGTCGAGGCCTACCAGTCCGTCGCCCGCACGCCCGACTTACTGCCCGTCCTCAAGGAGAACGGCGTGGTCGACTCCGGCGCCTTTGGCTTTGCCATCTTCTTGGAGAACTTTGTTGCCGCCGCCCTTGGCCGCAGCGCCGTGGTCGAGGATTTCTCCGCTACGTTTGATTCCGCCGGCTCTGCTCGCGACGCCGCTCTTGGCCGTGTTGAGATCGAGGCCAACGACGACTGGGAGGGCTCGGAGTTCCGCTACTGCAACGAGTTCCTCTTTAAGGCCGACGCCCCCTTTGACGAGGACGAGTGCCTGAAGTTCCTGGGCTCCATGGGCGACTGCGAGCTGCTCGTTGGTGCCTATCCCGACTACAAGATTCACGTGCACTCCAACACCCCCAACTTGGTGCTCGAGCACATGCTGCAGCTCGGTCAGATCTACGAGGTCTTTATCCATAACATGGAGATGGAGGCCCACGACCGTACCGCTAAGATCCACGAGGACCAGGAGAAGGCCGCCGAGCCCGCGAAGGCCCTGGGTTTTGTCGCCGTTGCTGCCGGTTCCGGCGAGGCCGACATCCTCAAGTCCCTCGGCGTCGATGTGATCGTGTCGGGCGGTCAAACCATGAACCCTTCGACCGCCGACCTGCTAGGCGCCGTCGACCAGGTCAACGCGACCTCGGTCATCATCCTGCCCAACAACGGCAACATCCGCATGGCTGCCGAGGCCGCTGCCTCTGCCTGCACCGACAAGAAGGTCGCCGTCGTTCCCACCAAGACCGTCCCGCAGGCCTTCTCCGCGCTGTTTGCGGTCCTGCCCGATTCCGAGCTCGAGGATGCTGTTGCCGCTATGGTCGACGCCATCAGCGAGGTCCGCGATGGCGAGGTCACCCGCGCCGTGCGCGACTCCAGCGCCTCCGACGGCTCGCCGATTCACTCCGGTGACGTCATGGGCATCATCGCCGGCTCCATCGATGTGGTCGGCTCCGACGTGAAGCAGGTCACGCTCGACTGCATCACCCGCATGCAGGAGGAAGAGGAGGGCGACGCACTGACGATTCTGGCCGGCGAGGAGCTGTCCGACGAGGCCTTCCAGGAGATCGTCGACGCTATCGAGGAGGCTCAGCCCGATCTGGAGATCGACGCCCATCGTGGCGAGCAGCCGCTCTATCCCGTGATCTTCTCGATCGAGTAGGCTCTGCCCATGTCCGAGCTGTGCTCCGTGCCGCGCGTCTCGGAGCGTTTTGCCCAGAGCAATGCGCTCGACGAGGACATCGCGCGACTCAAATATGTTTCGGGTAAACGTGAGGAGGCCCTTCGCCGTCTGGGAATTCGGACGGTGGGGGACCTCCTTCTCCATATTCCTCATCGCTACCTGGACTTCACTCGCTCGTGGTCCATCGAGATGGCGCCCATCGGTACCGTGTGTACCATCATCGCCACCGTCGACCGTGTCGTTCAAAAGCAGCCCCGTCCGCGTATGCAGGTGACTGAGGTCTCGCTCGTGGACGAGACGGGTGTGCTGCAGGTTGCCTTTTTCCGTCAGCCTTGGATTGCCCAACAGCTTAAGCAGGGCGACCGCCTGGCCGTGATGGGCAAGGTCGAGTTTGCCTACGGCTTTAAGCAGATGGCCTCGCCCCACTTTGAAAAGCTCGAGGACGGACGCGCCGCGGGTACCATTTTGCCGGTCCACTACGTAAGTGACGGCGTGAGTCAGGCATGGATGCGCCGTATCGTGAGCGGTGCGCTCGAAGTTGCTTCCAATCCGTTCGATCCCATTCCCGCGCCGCTGCGCGCAAAGCGGAAGCTCATGAGCAATGCCCGTGCGCTGCGCTCGATCCACTTTCCCTCGAGCATGGCCGAGCGCGATATCGCGCGCCGGCGTCTCGCCTACGAGGAGTGTCTTTGCTTGCAGCTCGCGTTGCGTCTGCGCAACGATGGCGGTATGGTCGACGTTGTGCCTTATGCGCATGACGCGGGCGAGCATTTGGCCGCGCTTAAACAGGCCCTGCCGTTTTCGCTGAGCGATGAGCAGGAGGCTGCATTTCAAGACATCCTGCATGACATGTGCGATGGCGGTCGCGTGATGAACCGTCTGTTGCTGGGTGACGTCGGTACCGGTAAGACCGCCGTTGCCGCCTGCGCACTGGCGGTTGCGGCCGATAGCGGCACTCAGGCCTGCGTTATGGCGCCTACGGGCGTGCTGGCGCGTCAATATGCCGATAAGACCGGCCCCTTACTCTCGCAGGCTGGCATGACCTGGGCGCTCCTGACGGGCGCCACGCCGACGGCCGAGCGTGAACAGATTCATGCTCGACTCCAGTCTGGCGAGCTCGACGTGCTCTTTGGTACCCATGCGGTGCTTTCGGAGAACGTCACGTTCAAGCATTTGTCGCTTGTGGTGATCGACGAGCAGCACCGCTTTGGCGTGGGCCAGCGAAACGCTCTACGTGCAAAAGGCCCGGGTGCCGACTTGCTGGTCATGACTGCCACGCCGATCCCTCGCACGCTGGCGCTTTCGGTGTACGGCGACCTGGATACGAGCATCATCCGCCATCGTCCCGTTCCGGGTGCCGGCGTTGAGACGCGCGTCCTCACTGAGTCGAGTCGCGACCTGGCCTATGGCGCCATTCGCGAGGCGCACGAAAAGGGGCAGCAAGCCTACGTGATCTGTCCGCTCGTGGAGCCGAGCGATTCGGCCGATGAGCTCGAAGACGTACCCGGCATCGCTCGCGACGACGAGGGCCGCGTGACCGTGCCCGTGCCGTTGCATGACACGGCGACCGAGCTCGATCGCCTTCGTCTGGCATTACCGGGGCTTACCATCGAGCGTCTTCACGGCCGCATGTCGGCGGGGGAGAAGGACCGGGTCATCGATGCCTTCAAGCGTGGCGAGATCGATGTGCTCGTCTCGACCACGGTGGTCGAGGTGGGCGTTGACGTGCCCAACGCCACCGTCATGGTCATCGAGAACGGCGAGCGCTTTGGTTTGGCGGCCTTGCACCAGCTGCGCGGGCGCGTAGGCCGCGGCGGCGTGTCGGGTACGTGCCTGGTCATGACGCACTCCAAGGGCAACGGCGGCGCGTCGGCGGCACAAGACCGCCTCCAGTCACTCGAGAAGACCTCGGACGGCTTTACGCTCGCCCAGATGGACTTGCGTCTGCGCCACGAGGGCGAAATCCTGGGTTACCGCCAGCATGGCGGCGTGACCTTGCGCTTTGTTGACCTTGATGCCGACGAGGAATTGATTGAGTGGGCCCATTTGGACGCGGTCGAGCTCTTGCGGTATGCTTGCAACCTTGACTCTGTGGCGACGCACCCTCTACGCGATGCGGTCGCCATGCGGTATCGACACATCTTTAAGGAGGTCAGCGGAGGATGAGAATCATCGGCGGCGAATGGCGCGGTCGTAAGATCGAGGAGCCCCGTGGTCGCGATGTCACCCGCCCCACGACTGATCGCGTGCGCGAGGCGTGCGCATCTATGGTCATGTCGGCATTCGACTTCGATCTGGACGAGGTCCGCGTGCTGGATGCCTTTGGCGGCTCCGGCGCCTTGGGCATTGAGATGCTCTCGCGCGGTGCCCGCTCGCTCACCACGTTCGAGATCGATCGCAACGCTGCTCGTCTGATTACCAAGAATATCGAATCGCTCTGCCGCGACCGTGCGCGTTGGCGCGTGGTGACGGGTGACGTGCTGGCAAGCGCCTCGCGCGGCCGCGTGCCGGGCGATCCCTTTGACCTGGTCCTGCTCGACCCGCCCTATGCTTTTGGCGCCGAGCCGGTCGAGGAGCTGCTGCAGAACCTGGCTCAGCAAGGCTTGCTGGCGCAGGGCGCTTACGCGCTCTTTGAGCACGCTGCCGCCGACGCGGGTGCGCATCCGGCAGGCTTTGAG
>CABSMB010000124.1 GCA_902478705.1 uncultured Collinsella sp.
CGCCCGGGTGCCGTCGGGCCAGGGAGGGGCGTCTTCGCTGATAATTGCTTTGTTGGAAGAGCTGCTTTTATTGCGGCTCTTTCTTTGGTTTTGGGTATATTTGTTCTTGTTGAATTGTTATTGCGGATGGGCTGAGTACTTGGCTTTCCGCTGTTATTTGTAGCCGTCTCGGCTTTGGTTGAGGGGAGACGTTCTCTATGCGTATTGTGTTTATGGGTACGCCTGATTTTGCTGTGCCTTCGCTGACTTCGCTTGTTGAGGCTGGGAACGAGATTGCGCTTGTTATTACTCGTCCCGATGCTGTTCGTGGGCGTGGTAAGAAGCTTGAACCGTCTCCTGTTAAGGCCAAGGCGCTTGAGCTGGGGTTGCCGGTCGTTGAGGCCAATCGAATGACGCCGGAGGTTGTTGAGGCGCTCCAGGCTGCGCAGGCTGATATTTTCTGTGTGGCTGCCTATGGCTGCATTTTGCCTGATGAGGTGCTGCATATGGCGCCGCTTGGTATTGTGAATGTTCATGCTTCGCTGCTGCCTCGTTGGCGTGGCGCTGCTCCCATTCAGCGTGCCATTCTTGCTGGTGACGAGGTCGCCGGCGTTTCCATTATGCGTATTGGGCATGGCGTGGATACGGGCGCTTATTGCGCCCAGGCCTCGACCTCGGTTGCCGGTAAGCATGCCGAGGCGCTGACCATGGAGCTTGGTGAGCTTGGCGGCAAACTGTTTGCCGACACGCTTCCCTCGCTTGCCGATGGCTCGGCTGTTTGGACTGAGCAGGATGAGTCGCTCGTCACTCATGCTGCCAAGATATCCAAGCAGGAGATGCGTCTGGATCCGCAGATGGCGGCGCTCGATTGCGTGCGTCATGTGCTCGCTTCGTCCGATACCGCGCCTGCCCGTTGTGTGATTGCCGGCAAGTCGGTTCGCGTGCTTGATGCTGCGCCGGCCGACGTGTCGCTTGGGGAGGGCGCTGTTGCCGTTAAGAGCAAGCGTGTTTACCTGGGCCTTTCCGATGGCGCGGTTGAACTGCTTGAGGTTAAGCCCGATGGCAAGCGTGCCATGGCTGCTTCTGCCTGGGCCGCCGGCCTGCAGGGTGCCGAACTTAGGTGGGGTGTACTGTCATGAGTAAGTTGTCTCCCGCGCGCAAGCTTGCGCTCGATGTGTTGATGGAGGCCGATCGCCGCGGTATGTACGCACGCGACGTGTTGTCTTCCCGCGCTTCCGCCAAGGCCATTGATCAGCGCGATTCTGCTTTTGCCGCGCGTTTGGCGCTCGGTGTTGCCGCCACGCAGGGCATTTTGGATGAGTTGCTCGATCAGTTTTTGGATAAGCCCAAAAAGGTTGCGCCGCGCGTTCGCATGGCGCTTCGCATCTCGGCCTTCGAGATGCTCAATCTGCATACGCCGGGCCGCGTTGCCGTGAGTCAGGGTGTTGAGCTGGTACGCGTCGGTGCTAAGTCTGCCGCGGGCCTGGCTAACGCGGTGCTGCACAAGGTTGCGGACAACGTTGAGGACTTTGCCACGGCATCCGACGTGGATGAGTCCGAGCGCCGTTTGGTTCGCCTTTCGCGTTTGATGGGTCTTCCTCGCTGGCTGTGCGCTCGTATTATGGCCTCGTTCGATTCGCCCGAGGGCGCGCTCAACTTTGCCGGCAATCTGGCGCCTGCGCCGCTGGCCCTGCATGAGAACGCCTTTGCAACCAAGCCCGATCCGTATATCTCGCAGCTCGTTGCGCCTGTCTTCCCGGGCTGCCATGCTCCGGTCGATGCGCAGGTCACTGTTGCATCGGGCGTGTTTGAGCGTGCTGCCGCGGTTGCCTCGGACCTCAACGCTCAGCTTATCGCCACTGCCGCAACACGTCCCGGTCGTTGCCTGGAGATTGGCGCCGGTCGCGGCACCAAGACCTATGTGATGATGTGCCAGGCCAAGCGTGCCGGGTACGAGCATCAGCATACCGCGCTCGATCTGCACGATCGTAAGTGCGATCAGAATCTCGCGCGCCTGCACAAGGCGGGTATCTCAGGTGTTCGTACGGTATCGGGCGATGCCTGCGAGCTCAATGAGGTGCTTACGTCGTTTGATGCCAAGCTCGGCGAGCCCGCTCTGTTCGACACGGTGTTTATCGATGCGCCGTGCTCTGGCACCGGCACCATGCGCCGTCATCCCGAGATACCGTGGCGTCTGACCGAGAACGACGTTACGACTGAGCTGCCCCGTCTGCAGCTGACGATGCTCAAGGAAGCAGCCGCGCGCGTGGCTGCCGGTGGTGAGCTTGTCTATGCCACCTGCTCGGTTTTTGATGAAGAGAACACGCAGGTTGTGGATGCCTTTTTGGCCTCTCCCGAGGGTGCCGGCTTTACCGTGGCGCCGCTCTCCGAAGCCCAGATTCTGCAGCTCCCCGAGTACGACCATGCCAAGAGCCTCGTCACCCTGCGCCAAAACGCTCGAGGCCTCTTCCAAAGCGTGCCGGTAAACGCCGACTCCTACGACGGTCACTTCTGCGCCCGCCTGGTCCGCAAGTAACTACTAAGTTGCGGTGAAATAGGGATTGAATATCGGCTTCTACCCGCCAAACAGTCCTTATTTCACCGCAACTCAGAGGTCTTGCATGTGGAGATCGCAATAGCGGTAAAGAGTGGGAAAAAATGGCCCTGTTTCATACTTGCTGCTATCAAAAGTAGGGCGGATTACGGGGCTAGATCGGTGATGCCCGACCACAGCAAAAATGGCCTAAATTAAACCGCAGGTAGATGGCTTGTTGAAATTTGCAAATTACCGGAATGGATAGAGGTTGTCAATTCAGCCCCGTAATCCGGTAGAGTTTTAAAATGTTACAAACTTAGCTTCAGCCCGAAATCCGATCTATAGAAAAGTTGCGGTGAAATAGGGATTGAATAGCGGCAGCTGCCCGCAAAACAGTCCCTATTTCACCGCAACTCATCAGGGAACCTGGGTGGCAGGACCGCTTGTCTCTAGTGGTTGTGTGGGCAGTTGGCGCAGCAGCCGCTGGTGGCATTGGTGCTGGAACCACCGCTGCGCTGGTCGGTGTTGTAGAAGCCGCTGCCCTCAAACTTGATGCCGCTGGCCGAGAACGTCTTGGATGCCGGAGCACCGCAGCTCGGGCACACGACCTCGGGGGTCTCGGACATGGGATGCTCAACCTCAAACACGTTGCCGCAGCTCGAGCACTTGTAATCGTAGCGCGCCATAATACTTCCTTTTCAGCACAAAGCGGGCAGATCGCTCTGCCCGCATAAATTCAAACGTTTGTAACTGTACCCTATATCGGGGGTTTTATCACGCTTCGCCCCAGAATCTATGGGTGTTGCGCAGGAGCTGTGCAGTTTTGACCTCGGCGGCCGCAACGTCGGCCTCATCGGCTTGCCAGGTCCAGTTGCCCGTGGCGACACCCGGCACGTTCATGCGTGCATCGTCGCCAAGCCCCATGACATCCTGCAGCGGCATCATCACCAGGGGAGCGTCGCTTGCCAGCGCGTCGCCCATCAGCTTGGCCGCCAGCTCAACACCGCTCGGCTCGTCACCGCCCGCAAAGGAGCGCGTGCACCAACCGGCGAGCGTCGACGTGTCGTGCGTCGAGGTGTACAAGATCTTGCCCGGCGTGGGACGCACGCCGCAGCGGACGTCGTAATCGCTAAATTCCAGTACGTCCATGCCGGGGAAGCCGCAGGTCGAAGCCATGGCGCGAACGCCGGGCGTCAGGTAGCCCAGGTCCTCGGCGATAAAGTTGAGCGGCCCCAGCTCGTCATAGGCAGTCTGGAACAGGTCCTTGCCCGGTCCCGCCAGCCAGCGGCCGTCGGCGCAGGCCTTGCCTGCGGGAATGCTAAAGTAGCTGTGGAATCCCAGGAAGTGGTCCAGGCGCACGCGGTCGTAGAGCGAGAACGCGCGACGCAGACGGTCCATCCACCAGCGGTAGCCGTTCTCCTTCATGTGATCCCAACGGAAGGTGGGATTGCCCCACACCTGGCCCTCGGGCGCAAAATTGTCGGGCGGCGCGCCAGAAATCTCAATCGCCTTGCCGGTGTCGGACAGCCAGAAGTTCTCGGGCTCGCTCCACGCGTCAGCCGAATCGTCGGACACATACATGGGGATATCGCCAATGACCTCGATACCCTTCTTGTGCGCGTAGTTCATGAGCTCGCACCAGGCCAGGTCAAAGCGATACTGCATGTACGCCTGCAGCTCGGCCTCGTCGCGGAAGCGCTTGTCGTCGATCAGATGCTCGTTGTAGCGCGCGACATCGGCCGGCCAATCGTGGCGCGACAGCCCCTCAAAGTGCTTTTTGACGGCCATATAGACGCAGTACTTCTCGAGCCAATCGGCGTTGCGATGCTTAAACGCCGTGTAGAGCGGGTCTGCATCCTCGCCGCCATGGGCCTTCCAGGTTTCAAAGTCGGCCGCCAGTTCCTCATGGCTCTCGGGTAGCAGATCAATATTGCCCGCAAAGGCTGAAGGTCCTGCGTAAGGGGAGCGGAAGAAGTCGGTGGGATTGACGGGCAGGACCTGCCAGTAGCGCATGCCCATGGCGGCCAGGTGGTCGATAAAGCGACGCGTGGGCGCGCCGATCGTGCCGGGCTTGCCGTCGTCGGTCGGCACTGAGGTGATGTGGCACACGACGCCTGCGCCGTGATCGAGCGGCTCCTGCAGGCGCTGCTCGGCGTGGTGGTAGATAATCGACGATCCCAGCGGATACAGGTCGAGCGTGACCGTGCCGTTGTGAATCTCGCACTCGTGGCCGCTGATCACATCGCTCGCGCGTTCGCCGAGCGCCGGAATCGTCACGCGGTGCGAATTGCGCAGGCTGCGGTTGATGATGACGGTCGCGGACTCGCCGTCCTTGCCCGTGCGGTTGTAGGCCAGCACCTCGTCGTTGAGCGCGAAGGCCTTGATCTCGCCGTCGATCATAAACGGCAGCGCGCGGCGCACGGCCGAGGCGTTCTTGACGATCGCGAGCGTGTCGAAGTCGT
>CABSMB010000125.1 GCA_902478705.1 uncultured Collinsella sp.
GCCGCTAAATAACGGCAGGCCCGCACCGGGACGACCAGCGCCGGCGCCGGCGAGCGGACGCTTCTTGTCCTGGTCCTTGGCAGTGAGTTTCTCGATAGCCTTTTTGATGGAAGCGGACGACACACCCAGGCGCATGAGGATGTCCATGGCCATGCCGTTGCCCTCTTCGACGATGCCGATCAGCAAGTGCTCGGTCGACACGTAGGTCTGGTTGTTCTCACGCGCCACGCGGAAGGAGCGCTCCATCACGCTAATGACGAGCGGCGTAAAGGCGAGCTTGGCCGCCTCGGTCTCCTCACTGGGCTCGGGAACCGTGGTCTGAACCTCTTTGAGAGTATCCATGATGTCATCGTAGGAGATGTCGAGCGAACGCAATGCCTCGGCGGCAATGCCCTCGTCCTCCTTGGCAAGCGCGAGCAGCAGGTGCTCGGTGCCCACCTTATTTGAATGAAGATCGAGCGCCTCTTGCTTGGCCATAGACATGACCTTACGCGCACGATCGGTAAAACGGTCTAACATGCTAGTTCCTCTTAGACGAGCTAGTTTTTTCAAACGCAAAGCGCCGCCCCGCGGCAGCGCTTTGGTCTCTTTACCCATATGGAGTATATGTTAACCGTTGGGACCTTTTCCGCACGGAGCCGCGCGACAACGTCTACAAAAAAGGAATCGCTCCGGTCTGTTTGGGGGTCTGGTTTTGAGCGTTGCCTAGCAGGCAGGCTCGACACCCATGTCCTCGACAACGTCATTGACGGCATCGGCAGCGGGAGCGCCCGGCATGTGCACGAGTTCCATGTGCGGCTCGGCAAAGACCGTGCCCATGGGGAAGGCGCGGCGGAAGACAAAGCGAGCAACCGGACCAGCCACCAGCAGGTTCCAGGGCAGGGCCATGATAAAGTTGCGCGGAATGTTGACGAGCCACATCATCGGCAGCGCCTGCAGGTTTGCAAGCGGGCCGCCGGGCATGTGGAACAGGCCCTCGCACGCACCGTAGAGCGACATGATGATGACCATGGGAACGACCATGCAGGAGCTGACGGCGAGCGTCATGGCAAGCGGCGAGCTCTTGCCCGGCGTGACCAGAAATTTAAAAGCGAAACCCTTGGCAAGGGGGCTGGCAACAAACCAGTCGCAGCACATGGCAAAAACGTAGGCAACGGGGAAGCCGAGCCACGCGGCGGCAACAACCTCGCCGTTGATGGCCCCATGCTGCAGGGCAACGTTGTAGATGCTCATCCAGAGCACCATGCAAAAGCACATGATAAAGGTGAACAGCAGGCTCTCTCGTTTGTTGATAGGCATAAAGGGCATGGTCCTTTCTGTGTTACGCCGCGACACCACGCAACAAAAACGGGCGGGCAAGATGGAGCTGTTGGGACTTCATCTCGCCCGCCCGTGATACGTGCGTCTGCGACTACTTATGTGGTGGAACCAGCCTAGCACGAAAACCCCGCGCTTCGTAAGCGTTGAGTTTATGAAGATGCAGGGCACCAACAATCCCCCGACCCCATAAGTTGCGGTGGAATACGGACTGTTTTGACCCTTTAAACAGCAATTCAGTCCCTATTTCACCGCAACTCATTTGGTGCAAAGTGACCTGTCCCCCTTGCACCAATTAGCTGGTGTGGCGCCAGCGAGGGTCGGTGAGCGTACGCGCCACGCCCAGGCCAACGGGCAGAAACGCCACAATGAGCGCTGCACGCACAAACCAGCCGAGCATATTGACCGTGTCGAAGGTGCACATGTAATACATCGAGCGATACAGATACAAACCCGGCACCATAATGACAATCGATGGCACCGTGAGGGCGATACGTGGGTAGGTGAGTTTGATTTCAGCTAAGCTCGCGAGCAGCCCCGATACCAGCGCACCGATAAACGCAGCCGCCTCGGGAGGCATGCCCGCACTCAGTCCCAGGAAGGGAAGCATCGTCGGCGCATCGACGAGCGTAAGGCGCAAGGTATTGGACACGGCGCCGATGAGCCCTGCCGCCGCTGCCATCTTTACTGGGCTGTTGAACATAACCGAGAAGCCAAATACGCCGATAAAGCTCATCAGTATGCGCAAGAGCGTAAGAGCCAACGATGAGAGGCCGAGCGGGGCGAAGTCATCCGGCGCCAGTCCCACGCACTCGGCAACCATCCAACCCACGAGGGTCGCCATCACAATAATCGACACAGCGTACGAAAGACGCTCGATACCGCTTCGCATGTCGAGCTTAGCGATGTCGAGGCCTGCCGTAATGAGCGGAAAGCCGGGAATCACAAAGAGCATGGCGCCGATATAGCCTTCTTGGTGCGACATTGCCCCCGGAACAACCTGGGCGAGGCCGAGCAACGCCAGCAGATACGAAACGCAAGCGAGCGCAACGCCGGTCGTCAACGCGCTAAACTGGCCAAGGCCCTGTTTGAGAATATGGGAGCGAGCAAAGTTGCCGACACCAGCGCCTACGAATGCGCAGGCCATCTCGATAGGGCCGCCGCCGAGCAAAAAGACGAAGGCGCCGCAAGCGCAGGCCGCCGCAAGGCCCTGTTGCCAGGGAGAGTAATCGGGCTTTGAGCTCTCAACGGTCTTGAGCATCTCGTGGTACTCGTGCACGGTAAACCGGCGCCCGTAAATCTCGATTTCCTTTAAGAAGCTCTCCATCATCCAAATGCGATGAGTATTGACCCCCGTTGTGGGTAAGCTGACGACCTCGTTAAAGCAGTGGCCATCTTCGATGCAGGTGCACTCAAACGATAGGAGACTCAGGTCGACGTGAATCGTGACGCCAAGTACGGCAGCAACACGATTCATGGTATCGCGCACGCGCCAGGCACCTGTTCCGCTTGCCAGCATAAGCATGCCGGTGCGGCAGATGATGGATGATTTATCGGTGAGCGGTGCATCGACGGCAAGCTCATCGCCCGCCGTCACGATCTGGTGCCAGTCAGTTTTCATATGGAGCGCGCCGGCACGAACGCCGTGGTGCATGGGAGCTCTCGAAAGCAGCGAGTCAAGGCGCGAAGGCTGTGGAGGCTCCGCTGATTCGCCCTCAACCTCATCAGCCTCTTCATCGACCAGATCAAAGGAATCAAGCGGCGCTGGCTCACGACGGTCGATCAGCTCCTCGTCCTCATCATCAAAGTAGTTGAACTGATCGAGCATGTCCTCTTCGATTGCGCGCTCGCTCGCGTCGTCCATACAGACGCTCCCTTCCTGCCGACTAACCCCCATCCTAGGCAACGACGGCTAAAGGAAACATAAAAGAGACAACTGTCATGCGAGCCATGTGCGCAATAGCCATTGAGTAGTCGTTTAAGAACGTTCCCAATGACTACATCGATGTTTTGGCAACGCCAGCGAGCGGGCCGCATTCCAACCAGGACAACGCCGCAGGCAGAGGACGGACAGCGAGCCGCGTCCAGCTTGACAGCCAAGGCAACGCCGATGCCTTGGCAACGACAGACACTATGACCCAATCCGAGGGCACTAAAAAGACAGGAGCCCCCGCTCGTGACCGCGGGTCGGGGCTGCGGCAATGATGTTGAAGTGCCATAGGCGCAGCCGCGCCGCAACGAGGTTGGGAGGCTCCCATGCCAAAGTATTCTACCGCGTTCGGGATGGACGTCCACCTGAGGTCGACCACCGTCTGCGCCCTCGACGCGGACACCGGCGAGGCCGTGACGAGGAGGTTCCCCGGCAACCCCTGGGGCGAGATCGCCGGGTGGATGGATGGGTGGGCTCGGAGATGTGTATAAGAGACAGGCCTACGAGAGCGGCTACCTCGGCTTCGCCCCGCAAAGGGAGCTCGCCGGGCTCGGCGTCGAGTGCGCCGTCGCCGCGGTCTCGAAGATCCCCAGGTCGGCCGCCGACTCGGCCTCCAAGAACGACAGGAACGACGCCGCCAGGATGGCCAAGGCGATACTCGCCCACGACATCTCCCCCGTATGGGTCCCCTCCCCCGAGGTCGAGGGCATCAGGGACCTCGCCGGCGCCTACGACGGGGCGACCGCGCGCCTGGCGACCGCCAAGCAGCGGCTGCTCGCCTTCCTCGCAAGGCGAGGGTCCGTCTACGGCGGCACCACGCCCGCCGGCAACCCGAGGAAGTACTGGACCTACGACTTCCTGAGGTGGCTCGACAAGGTCAGGCCTGAGGACGATGGCGGGGTTCGGGCGCTCGCCGCCCTGAGGAACGAGGTCGAGGCCGCGGCGGAGGCCCGGGCGGACCTGCTCTCCGAGTACGGGGCAGCCGTGGATGCCAGCCCGATCGCCGCGGAGGTGGCCGCCCTCCAGTCGATCAAGGGCTGCGCCTTCGCGCTGGCCGCGGCCTTCTCGGCCGAGGTCGGCGACTTCACGAGGTTCCGTTCCGGAAGGCAGGTCACGGCCTATTTCGGCCTCGCGCCGAGTCAGAGGTCGAGTGGCGACTCCGTGCGGCTCGGAGGCATCAGCGGTGCGGGCAACGCGCTCGTGAGGAAGCTGGCCGTTGAGGGTTCATGGTGCTACGCCGCGGCACGGCACCAGCCGAAGCTCATGCCGAGGGATACGGGCGTGCCCCTCGAGATAAGGATGCACGGGAGGAAGGGGTCCGAGCGGCTCCTGCGGCGGCGCGAGGAGATGCTCGCCCGCGGCATGCCCGCGGCGAAGGCGAACGCCGCCACCGCGGCCGAGCTCGTGAGGTGGCTCTGGGCCCTCGGCATGATGTGCCGGGAGGGCGCGGAATAGACATAGCCCCCGTCCCGGCGAGCCGGGCGGCCTTCGGGGATACCCCCTATTTCGCTGTGCGCGCGGAGCCCTCCGCATGCGCCTCGACAGACTTGGGGAACCCCGCCGAAGGAATGGAGTGCGGGCCGACAGAACGGTATCCGCGGATATGAGACTGAGCCGAAGGCGTCGATGACATGCCGGGGGCGGACCGGGACGGGTTCACGGCAGGCCCCGCCGACCGATTGCAAGCGGTCGGCGGGGCCATTGTGGCTCTTG
>CABSMB010000126.1 GCA_902478705.1 uncultured Collinsella sp.
TCGAGTTGGGGCGGGCCGGTGCCGGCGGCGTTTCGTCCGTGTCTGTTGCCGGCGAGGTTAAGCCGCTGCCCGTGATCGGTGCATTTGTGCAGGCCATGGGCAGTGCGGGCGAGGGCGGCTATGTCGAGCTCAAGGTCGACGTCTCGTATCGATCGCGTCCCGAATGGCTGGAGGGAGATTATGATTCATGGATTGCTGCATGGGATTAGGCGCTGCCTGTTGCGGGTGACGCAAGGGTTTGCGGCTCGCCGTCGACCAGGCGCTCGCCGCAAGCGGGGCGGCTTTATGGGCCGTGCCGGTATCGACTTGTTTATCGAAGACGGGGCCTATACCACGCTCTCCTCTGCGGTTGTCATTCTGGTGGTGCTTACGCTGCTGTTTTCGTCGACCGCGGCGATATGGAGCATGTCACGCGCCGGAGACACCCAGGTGGCGGCCGATAGCGGTGCGCTGGCGGGCGCCAACGTGGTGTCGTCCTATCACACAGCCGCCACGGTGGTCGATGCGAGCATTTTGAGTTTGGGCCTGGCGGGGTTTGCCACGATCGGCACCGGCTTCTCATTCCGGGCGCCGAGGTTGTCGGCAGCGATATCATCGACACGGGAACCCAGATCATTAAAACGCGTAACAAGTTTGCCAAAAGCGCGGCAAAGGGCCTGCAAAAGATTGAGACCGCCTTGCCGTACCTGGTTGCCGCGCGTGCCATGCAGGCAGTATCGGCGCAGGATACCGACGGCGTGACCTATACCGGTACGGCGCTTGCCGTGCCCAGGACATCCGAGTCGGATTTTGTCGCGCTCGAAGGATCCGAAATCTCGACCGATGCCATTAAAGATGCGTCGGAAGATCTGGAGCGCGCGGCCGAGGAGCTACAAAAAGCATCGGAGGAGACGGCGAAGGCCAAAGAGCGCGCCTGGCTAGCGGATTGCGGTGGATCGGATAAAGGTTCGGTCGGCAGCTGTTCGTGTATGTGGGAGCGCGCAAAAAGCCTAACGGATCTCTCCGGTGTTCATAATCCGCATTACTCATCGAGCGTTACGTGGGAGCCTCAAGTTGCCCTTGATCGCGCGAAGGACTACTACCATTGGCGTCTGACAAATGAGAAGCCCCAAGGCTCGAGTGTCGAGATGAAGGCAGAGTCTGCGGCGCGTAAGGCGTTTTATACCTATGCGAGCGCTGAGGTCGATCGGGCATATATAACCGAGAACGGAGACAGGGTTTCCTCCTATATTCCGCTGCTGCCGCGCAACTCTGATGAGGTTCGGGCGACCGAGCTCTACACCGATGCGGTGTGGCCGACGAGCGTGAACGATGACAAGGCGTATCTGCATTACGGGACGACCTGCCCTAACTATAAGAAAGGAACGCCGAGCGGATTTGCTTCGGTTGCCGATTACGACGGGCAGGATAAATGCAGCAAATGCCATTTTGGCGTTTCGTCGCTTGGCGCTGTTGCGGCGCCTTCAACCTCTATCGAAAACGGCTTCGAGTATCACTTTGACAAGTTTAAAGACGCCCTTGAGGACTACGTCGACTGTCGCAACAAGGAGCTTGAGCTCGAGCGTCAGACCGAGGACGAAGCCGACCGTGCGGGCAATGCGTTCGATACCGCCATCAAAGAACTTTCCGGTGAGCGTCCGCGCATCGCCCCGCCCGGTCGCAACGGCGTGGTCGCCTTTGCGGTCTCGGGCGCTATCTCCAGTCCCGACGAGCTCACCTCTTCGTTTCACACGGCAGTTGAGCTTGGCGATCGTGGTGCAATTTCTGCTGCAGTGCTCGCGCCCGATGATGCGACGGCACAAAATAACGTTCTCTCGCGGTTTTTCTCGACGCTGGAGGAGCGTTCGGGCGGCGTTGCCGGCGTGCTCGACGGCGTTATGGATGTTTGGGGTCGCCTGCTTGTGGGGTACGGAGACATCCAGGGTGCGGCCGACGAGCTTGTGGGAGAGCTGATCGGTGGCTTGGGAGGGGGTAGCGGCGCGCTGGGCTCCATCGCGTCCTGGCTCGGTGACACCGTCTCGTCTTCCGTGGCGGCGCTGGGACTCGAACCGTGCGATTTGCGTCTGCGAAAACCGGTGCTGACCGATACCGCCAATGTCATCAAAAGTCCGGGGTCCGATATCGCAGGCATCTCCAAAACTCAAAATACCCTGCGAAAAATCCCCTTGGGCGTGACTGACCCCAAGGCACTTTGCGAGGCCTTGGAATATCACGTCGAGCGCACCATCAGCGGCGCGGTGTTCACGCTTGCGGAGATCCCGCTGCCGGGAGGCGGCTCCATCCCGCTCACTGTCGATGTTGCCACGCTGGTGGGAGCTTTTGGCGGTGGGTCGTAATGGGCATTCGCGCGGGCTTGCGCGAGGAGCGTGCCCAGGCGACGGTCGAGATGGCCGTGGTCACGCCTGTCCTGCTCGTGCTGGCTCTCGTCGCGCACAACGTCATGATCTTTGCCGGCGCGGTCGCGCGCTTCGACCGCGTGGTGCCCGACATCGTGCTTGCGCACGCTGTGGCGCCGGGCGGGGAGGGTGACGAGAGCTCCATTGACGCTTCCGCGACCGTTCAAGCTCAGATTCAGGATGCCATGGAGGGATATGACCTACAGGTCGAGGTCTCGAGCGAGCAAGGCACGGCGTCATCGGATGGTGGTCTGCTCTCTCTTTCTGGCACGTTTAGGACCTATACCTGCACCATGCACTACGAGCCGTGGCCGAGTTTGCTGAGCATCGCCGGCGTTTCCCTGGGGGCGCCGGCCGTGCTCACGCATGAACGTGCGGTGACGGTCGATCCATGGCGTCCGGGGGTGGTCATGTGACCGCGGTCTCGTCCTATATCGCCTACGCGCGGGCGCTCAACAGGTTGGGTTGGACGCCGGCCGAGTTTGTGGTGGCGGAGTCGTTTACCGTGCGTCTGCGCGGCATGCTGGGACGGCGGCCGATTGCCGCCAGCGGACTGCCGCTTGTCATGGCGTTTCCGCGCTGTTCCTCGGTTCACACCTGCTTTATGGCCTATCCCATCGACATTGCCTTTATCGATCGCAGCGGCAATGTCCTCGTGTGCTACGAAAACGTGCGTCCTTGGCACGCGTGCTCTCACCCAGGTGCCTGGGCAGTACTGGAACGCCCTTCAATCATTGTTTCGCCCCCTGTCTTTCAACGGGTGCCGGCTTAAGAATTGGCGACAGCGGAATTTCGTCATACGAAATTGGGTAAGATGGGGGAGGAAATGCATGGATGTCGAGATTCATCCCAACGCCAAAAAGCACCTGACGGAAGGGGTCGATGATGGGCAAGACATATACGACCGCTAGTGGTCAGGTTGTAACGGATGAAATGATTGACGCGTGGTGTGAGTCGTACGAGCGCGGAGAGTTTCCGGATGGCGAACACACCGTTGGCGGAATCGTGCATGGACGGCCTCCGCTCTCAGGTGAGGGAACGGCAACGCTATCGGTCAAGATTCCTCTGGGAATGAAGGAGGCTATTCGTCGACGGGCGGCTGCCGAGGGGATGACGCCAAGTGAGTTTGCCCGTGCGGCCCTGAGTGAAAAACTTCTTGCGGCCGGTTGATGCTTCTGACGTGCCGTTCTATAGGAGCGAGATCGTGGCCGATGTCGCGCTCAAAAACTTTTTTAAAATTCTCGGTTGACCGGAGCGCGTCCTTGGTTATACTAATCAAGCCTTGAAACAAGGCACACCTCAAATGGCTGGGTAGCTCAGTTGGTAGAGCAGAGGACTGAAAATCCTCGTGTCAGGGGTTCGATTCCCTTCCCCGCCACCTTGAATTGACTAGGACCTCTGCAAAGGGGTCCTTTTCTTTTACCGAGGGCTCCTGCGGAAACTGCATCCCGGAATAAAGCCTCAAAGCGGGATGCGCGGCTTCCGCCCGCCCGGACATTCCTCCCACTTTTGCGCCACTTTGTAGACCGTTCGGTCGCCTGTCCGCACGCGCGGGTATACTCAAAACGATACTTTTCCTATGCAATACGATGCAGGCTCGACCTGCGCGATTCGAAGGGGGCCGTGATGGAGAGGATTCTCGGCGTTAATCTCTCTGGCTGGTTTATTCCCGAGCCCTGGGTGACCCCGTCGCTGTATGCAGCGACCGGAGCATCCAATGCAGCCGAGCTGCAGGAGGCCATGGGCACCGCTGCCTATAACGAGCGCATGCGTCGCCATTACGAGACGTTTGTGAGTGAGGACGATTTTCGTCGTATGGCGCAGATCGGTCTCAACGCCGTGCGCCTGCCGGTGCCGTGGTATGCCTTTGGCTCGCAAGAGTCCGACGCTTCCTACATCTCGGTTGTCGATTATATCGACCGTGCTATTGAGTGGGCCGCCAAGTACAACATCCGCGTACTGCTCGATCTGGCGACGGTGCCGGGCGGTCAGGGCGATTCCAACGATTCGCCCACGACGCCGGAAGTCGTCGCTGAGTGGCATTCGTCCACCAATGGCCGTCACGTTGCGCTTGATGTGCTCGAGCGCCTGGCCGATCGCTATGGTGAGGCCGAGAGCCTGCTGGGCATCGAGCTGTTGGATACGCCGCAGATGAGCGTACGCAAGAGCTTCTTTACCATGACGGACGGTATTCCGGCGCACTACCTGCGCAACTTCTATCGTGACGCGTACGAGCTCGTTCGTTCGTATATGCCCGAGGATAAGATTGTCGTCTTTTCCTCTTCGGGACACCCTGGCGAGTGGAAGCACTTTATGCGCGGTGCCAAGTACAAGAACGTCTACATGGACCTTCACCTGTACCATTACCGCGACGAGTATGCACTCGACATCACGAGTCCCCGCGGCCTGACGACGGCGATTTCGCGCAACAAGCGCGAGCTCAAGGAGGCAATCTCGGCCGGATTCCCCGTTTTGGTTGGTGAA
>CABSMB010000127.1 GCA_902478705.1 uncultured Collinsella sp.
GTACGGAGTGGACATCTCGGGCGATGCGGCGGCCTCCGCAAGGCGATTCATCGCCGCCGCATCGCCCGAGATGTCCACTCCGTACTGCGCCTTGAAACGTCGCAGCAGCTCCTCGACGAGGCGCGCGTCAAAATCATCGCCGCCCAAATGGTTGTCGCCGGCAGTGGCCAGCACCTCGATCACGCCACCGGTAATGGAGAGCACCGAGACATCGAAGGTGCCGCCGCCCAGGTCATAGACCATGACGGCCTTGTTCTCCTCCTTGTCCACGCCATAGGCAAGCGCCGCAGCCGTGGGCTCGTTGACGATGCGCTGCACGTTGAGCCCGGCGATGACACCGGCGTCCTTCGTGGCCTGGCGCTGCGCATCGGTGAAATACGCCGGTACGGTAATGACCGCGTCGGTGACCGGCTCGCCCAGATAGCTTTCGGCGTCTGCCTTGAGCTTGGCGAGGATCATGGCCGAAATCTCCTGCGGCAGATACTTCTTGCGATCGATGCGGATGGGCGTGGTCGAACCCATCTGGCGCTTGACCGACCCGATGGTACGCTCGGGGTTCATGGCAGCCTGGCGTTTGGCGATCTCGCCCACGAGGCGCTCGCCCTTCTTCGTGAATGCCACGACCGACGGTGTCGTGCGCGACCCTTCCGCATTGGCGATGACGACGGGATGCCCGCCTTCCATCACCGCAACGCAGGAATTCGTCGTGCCCAGGTCGATGCCGATAAGTCTGCTCATTGGTACTCCTCTACGTAGCGTGCGATGAATGCTGCCGAGGTGGGCGTGCATAGCTCGCCCTCGAGACGCGGCTCAGCCAGCGGTATGTGGTAGCGCTCGAGGATGGCCGCGGTCGCCGGCGCGGGGATGTCGAGCACACCATGGGCGCACTCGATTTTGCCGCTGCCAACCTGCACCTTCGAGGCGATGACCTTGTCCGGATTGATCTGTTCGATTGCGCAGCACATGCCCAGAATCTCGCGCACGGTCATCCCGAGGCCGACTTCGTGAAAGTGCGTCTGCTCCACATCGCAACCGTGCACCTGAGCTTCAGCGTGCGCCAGGATGCGATACACCTGTTTGGCTTCCTCCTTGGTCCAGTCGCTGGCCACCGAGGTGCCGATGGCGCGCTCGACATCGGCGAGGTCGTGCAGTTGCGCCTTGGCGGGAATGCTTTCGTCACCCACGACGACGCCGATGTTGCCGCGACGCTGTTCGGGCGTGGCGGCGACGAGTTGCCCGAAAATGGACTTGCGCGTCGCATCGGTCGAAAGGTCGAGATACAGGGTCGATTCCATGGTTGCTCCTTGAGTCTAGCGAATGATGATGGGAATGCCGGTAGATACCCGGTCATATAGCTCGACGATGTTGTTATTGGAGAGGCGCACACAGCCGTGACTACCTGGAGAGCCTAAACCGCCGGTATTCGTCGTGCCGTGTAGGAAGATGCCGCCTCCGCAGCTCACGGCAAGCGCACGCAAGCCGAGCGGGTTGGACGGACCGGGTCCGATGGTCTCCTCCATGCCCTCCGACCAGGAACTATGCGGGTTATACCAAGTGGGCGCCGAATCCTTGTACGAGAGGAAGAAATCGCCCTTGGGCGTTGCGTAGCCCGACATGCCCGGCGTGCAGGGATAAGTCGCGACTACCTCGCCTTCCTCGTAGAGGCTCACCCGGCAACCGCGTGTGTCGACGAAGATGGCCTGCCCGATGGGCTGGGGTTCCGGCTCGCTCAGCGCTGCCTCGGCTTGGATGGCCAGACGATTGGGATCACCATTGCCAGAGGCGCCAAGCACGTTTTCGATACGCGTGACCGTCGTCGCCTCGTCCATCATGACACCCTGCATGGGCTCGGCAATTACGAGCGCATTGGTGGCCTCGTCGTAAGCATAACCGGCGCTCTTCGCAGGCGTATTTGTCTGCTGCGCAATTGCCGCCACACGGTTGACGAGCGCGTCATGGTCGACCACGCACGCAAGGTTTACGTCGTGCGTCTCTGGCTCTGCGCCCACGAGCTCGCCGATCATCACGAAGACGCGCACGACGGGGTTGTCGCGATATGGGGCAAAGGCTTGCTCCACCGTTGCATCGATATCAATGGCGCCGATCTCCGACATCTCGATCGAATGGCTCGCGTCTCCTGCGCTCAAGGTGATCGTCGTGCCGATATTGCTGTTAACGCGCCGGGTAATGAGCTCATGCAGCTGGTCGCGCGTCATGCCGGATATGTCAATCTGACCATCAAGCATGGTTGTCTCCGGGACAAATTGCGAACGGGTCTCCTCAACCGAGGCAAACGCGAAACAGCAGCACCCGAAAACGACGACCATCGCGGCAACGCATACGACGAGCGCCTTCTTCGCGGCACTCATCTTCTTCTCAGGTTTCTTGGAATGCGCGGGTGAAGCAGGCTTTGCGGGCTTTACCTCGCTCTGCTTCGTACGGTTCTTCGCATCGTACTTTCCGGCGTTAATCGCGACGGAATCCATCGAAGTGGCGGCGGCGACTCTCTGCGCATTCTTGAGAACCGTGCTTTTCGAACTACCTTTGGCCATTCACACTCCGTGCCTACGAGAAACCAAGTCTGTTGATTTTACTACGGCACGCGGGACTGTTCTCGCATAATGCGCGTTCTGCACATTTTGTTCAGGCATCGTTAATGAAGGAGACAGCGAGACAGCGTGCCTGGCACGCTGTCTCAAATCGTAGTCAAATGGGGGTTATTAAAGGAGCATGAGCAGCGCGTAGGAGGCGACGCCCACGACGATGCACCAAACGAGTGACTTCGTCTTGTAGCCGACCACGAACACGAGCGCCGCGGAAATCCACGGGATCATCGCCGGCCAAGGTCCCGTCGCCCAGCTGTCGAGCACGATGAGGTCGTTGGCGACCAGTGCGGCGAACGCGGCGGGCGGGATGAGATTGAGCAGCCGCACCGCGTTGGATGGTAGGGTGCGACCCTTGAGTGCAAACACCGGGATCACGCGGCAGGCAAGCATCGTGAGCACGACCGATGCCGTGATGATGGCGAAGTCGAACCAGCTCATGCGCGCTCACCCGGCTTCGTGATCGTCGCATGGATATAGCCGGCAAACATGCCCGCCAGCGCACCGAGCAAGATCGCAGGTCCGGAAAGCCCCGTGAGCTTGCACAGCAAGACGCCCAGAACCGCCACGCCGACGGTGATGAGGTTCGTCGCCGTGATCTTCTGCATGCACAGCAGGCAGATGAAGATCGAGGTCATGGCAAACGACGCAATGGCGGTCGGCACCGACACGAGGTTGCCGATGAGCGCACCCATGACGCAGGCAAACGCCCACGACGATTGGCTACACAGGTTGACGACCGTGGCGCGCTTCACGTCCCAGCCGCCGTTCTCGAAGCGCGCGAGATTGACGCCGAAGGACTCGTCGGTGACCGTCGCGCCGAAGAGGAAGGCCAGGCGCCTGCTCGCCGATTCGCAATACCGCGACAGCGAGGCACCGTAGAGCATCTGGCGCGTGTTCACGAGCGACACGCTCAGGATGATGGAAAGCAGCGGATTGCCCGCGAGCCACATGTTGGGAATCATGTACTGACCGGCACCGGAATAGAAGATGACGCACATGATGAGAACCATGACCCAGTCCATCCCCGCTTGCTGGCACAGCAGGCCGCAGGGAAGACCGAGCACGATGTAGCCCGCCATGATGGGCAGCGCGGCCTTGAGTCCGTCTGTGAAAACGCTTCTGTTCATAGAACTCACGATGATAGCAGTTTGGGGAATGAGACACATTGGACAGGTACGTCTGTCTCACTGCATGCAGTGAGACAGACGTACCTGTCCAATGTGTCTCATTCCGCATTTGACGATTGTCACCCGTTAGTGCATTATTGGGTGACAATTCGACAAAAGGACGACATCCATGACAAGACCATCAACAAGAACCATCGTGACCTGCGGGCTGCTTATCGCTCTCCTCGTCGTCTCCTGCCTCTTCACCATCCCGCTCGGTCCGGTTCCCTTCACGTTGCAGACCGCCGTCATCATTCTCATCTCGTTGCTGCTCACACCCGGTCAGGCAGCGGCAACCTGCGGCATCTATTTGCTCATGGGCGCTGTCGGATTGCCCGTGTTCTCGAGCATGACGGGTGGGTTCGGCAAGTTCCTCGGTCCTACGGGCGGCTTCCTCGTGAGCTACCCCATCGCGGTCACGATTGCGAGTCTTGTCCGTCGCACGCTCGAACGTCGCGGCGTGCGCCAGGTCATCTGCGATGGCATTGCCGCCGCTTGCATCATCGTCATCGCCGATATCCTGGGCTGGCTTTGGTTCATGATGGTTACCCAGAGCGATCCGCTTTCGGCCTTTCTCATGGCAGACGCGCCCTTCATCATCATCGACTGCGCCAAAGGCGTGCTCGCCATTGCCGTAGCCGCTGCCGTACGCCCAGCAGTCGGGTGGCAGCGGGCATGATATCCTGCATGCATGCAGAGAACCACAAAAGACCGCGTCCGCGAGCTTCTCGAGAGGAGCCCCGGCGCCTTTATCTCAGGCGCGCATATCGCCGAGGAGCTGGGTGTCTCGCGCAATAGTGTCTGGAAAGCCGTCAAGGCGCTGCGCAACGACGGATTCGAGATCGAAAGCGTCACGAAGCGCGGACATCGTCTCATCGCATCCCCGAGCACCTTTGACGCCGCGAGCATTGCGCGGCTCATCGACGACCCGCAAATCATCATCGACTTCCACGACTGCGTCTCGTCAACCAATACGGTCGCCAAGCAACTCGCGGAAGAAGGCGCCCCGCAGGGCACTCTCGTCGTCGCGAACTCCCAGAGCGCCGGCCGCGGGCGACAGGGCCGTTCCTTCTTTTCGCCACAGGACACGGGCGTGTACCTT
>CABSMB010000128.1 GCA_902478705.1 uncultured Collinsella sp.
TGTATAAGAGACAGTGTATATATAGCTTTATAAGCGGCTATACAATCGATAATGTAAAGAGAATTCATCGAATTAGGGGATACATCCAGGCAAAACTAACCCAACGAAACAAAAATGTGGAAATAAATGCTCAATCGTAGCCAGACGATCACCAACGACGATCCTGCACGTGCAATAAGCGCAGAAATGGCCCTGCTCCGCAAGCAAGGCCTCCAGAACTTCTCGCTTGCTCTCTCCGCGCAACGCTGTGTAATTAAACGTCATATCGGGGGTGTTGCGTATGGCCCTCTTGGAACAAATCGAACAATCGACCCGCCTCTTCAGGTCGAGAGGATGCGCTCAGGACGGTGTTGAGAATATCCCCGGCATCGCGTCCACGCGTTTCCATAGCAGGCACCGTTGCAGCGTCCTCTCCAAGAATGCGGATGTTACCGCGAGGTACCGACGCCACCACAACAGGTGAATGCGTTGTAACTATAAACTGTACGTTTGGAAATATGCGAACAAGGTCCTCAAGAATCCGTGCCTGCCAGCGGGGATGCAAATGAAGGTCGATCTCATCGATCATAACAACGCCGTATGGCCAACCACTTCAGACTTCAATTGTGCAGAGAAAAATGGGCAGGAGATAAGGCCTTTCGAGTCAGCGTTAGTGTAAGGATGCCGATGGCTAACCGCCAAACGCAAACGACCCCTGTCTTAGAATCTGAAATTGCTACATAACTCATAAATCGTGGAGCCCGTAGAAACAGAGTAGCTCAACTTCGCATTTGTGAACAAAAAAGCCCAGCAAAAGCTGAGCTTATTAAACAAAAGGTGCTCCATGGCGGATTCGAACCGTCGACCTTGGGATTAGAAGTCCCCTGCTCTATCCAACTGAGCTAATGGAGCAAATAACCGCACGCCAAGCAAGCGCGAGCCCGCCAAGCGCAAATAAGTATAACCTACTTGAACTGTTCGCGGTATGCCTTGCATACCTCATCGACCGGGCCGTCCATACGAAGGTCGCCCTTCTCAATCCAAATGCACGCTGGCAGATGCGCTCAACCTGCTCCATGGAATGCGACACGAACAAAACCGTCACGTCACCGCTCTGGATAAAGTGCTGAATACGGGCCTCGCACTTTTGCTGGAAGAACACGTCGCCGACGGAAAGCATCTCATCGACGATCAGGATATCGGGCTCTTAGCGAGCTTAATAAAACATTCTTTGAGGCGGTCAGCGAGTCAGACGCCATGTTAAAGATCATGGTGGTGGCGTCGACCTCGACAGCCAGAGGCTGCTCGTTGTAATCAACAACAGATTCAGTCATCACAGCATTCCTTTAGATGTAGAAGATGAATTTGCGCTCGGACTTGTGGAAGACGGCTACATCTCAGGACGCCAGGGCCAAACGGCTATACTTTCTACGATTGAATATCAAAGGAGCATTGAGTGAATTCTGAATCTATTGCCGTCATTATCCCCTGCTACAACGAAGCCCTCACGATCGGCAAAGTCATTGACGACTTCCACCGCGAGCTTCCGCAGGCAACGGTCTATGTATACGATAACAACTCGTCAGACGATACCTCGCGCATCGCAACGGAACACGGCGCCACAGTGCGCTTTGAGCCCCGACAGGGAAAGGGCAATGTCTGCCGTCAGATGTTCCGCGATATCGACGCCGATTGCTACCTCATGGTCGACGGCGACGACACCTACCCCGCCGAAGCGGCAAAAGCCCTCTGCGAGCCCATTCTTAATGGTACAGCCGATATGACCGTCGGCGATCGCCTGTCCAACGGCACCTACGCCGAGGAAAACAAGCGCGCCTTCCACGGCTTTGGCAACAATCTGGTTCGTGCCATGATCAAATGGATTTACGGATACAGCTTCGATGACGTCATGACGGGCTATCGCGCCATGAGCCGCCCCTTTGTCAAAACGTTCCCCGTGCTTTCCGAGGGCTTTCAGATCGAAACCGAGCTCTCCATCCATGCCGTCGACCACCGCTGGCGCATCAAAGATGTGCCTATTGAGTACCGTGACCGCCCCGAGGGTTCCGAGTCCAAACTCAACACCGTCAGCGACGGCATCAAAGTTGTCGCCATGATCGGCACGCTGTTCAAGGACTACCGCCCGCTCAAATTCTTCAGCCTCGTTGCGCTCCTGTTTGCAATAATCGGTCTTGCCCTGGGCATTCCCATCATTGCCGAGTATTTCCAGACCGGTCTTGTTCCGCGCTTCCCAACCGCCCTGCTCGCCGCATCGTTTATGTTCCTGTGTGGCTTAAGTCTCGCGACTGGTTTTATCCTCGACTCCGTGGCAAAGGTCGAAAAAAAGCAGTGGGAAGTCAATGTGTATAGCAAATACGCCTTCGGTGACTATCGCAACGACAACCCAAACGCAAGGTAAACCGCCATACCGCGCATTTCCATCGTCGTGCCGTGCTACAACGAGTAGGCGCAGACGGCGCTTGGTACGAGCTCGACAACACCGAAAGCCTCTACGCCGCCACGATGGACAAGTGGCGCCGCACGCAATACCTGGAGTTCGCCGAGCGCGTCTCATAACCAGTACTCCGGATGTGACCCAGAATGGCGGGAAGGCAAAGCCGCAACCGCCATTCTGGGTCACATCGAGGCGGCACATAACGATGTGTAACCCGCTCGAGACCACAACCTGCGCAGCCTCGGGGTCGTCCCATATGTTGAACTCGGCGTACACGGTCGCGTTTCCGCCAACCGTGGTTCCGCCCATGAGGACGATGCGATCGATACGATCGGCACGCCCCGAGTGTGTACATGGGAACAGCGTGATGTTCGTCAAGGGACCGGTTGGAACGAGCGTCATCTTGGTATCGTCGGGCAACCCGGAAATAGAGCGGGCCATCTCCACGATTGCCGGCTCATCGGACAGCATGCGGTCGGTCGCCCCCTCAAGCACGGCCTCGCCCAACCCCGACACACCATGCACTCTCCTATCAGTCCGAGTATAGGACGAGCACGCCTCACGGGGGCAATCTACTTCGTGCGCTCGGAGATCAGGCCTCGAATGAGGTCGACGGTAGCCTCATAGGAATGCGGGCGGTCGAACTGTGCCGCCGCGAGCTCGCGCGCCACGCGACCCATGCGCGCGCGTCCCGCCTCGTCCTCGACAAGCTCGCAGATCACCCTGGCGAGCCCCTCGGCGTCACCCGGCACAACATTCACGACAAAGCCGTCACGCGAAACTCAACGTTCATGGACGTGTTAATCATGGGGCGTCCCGAGGCCAGGTAATCGCCTATCTTGGTGGGCACGCTCTGGGGCGCGTTCGCCACCAGCGAGTTGACCACCATGTCGGACGCCTTGAGCCAAGCCGCCATGACACGGTACGGCATGTAGCCCAAAAGCTCAGCAGGCGCCCCGGTTCGCTCAACCGCCGCCTCGACGGATGCGCGTTCGGGGCCATCGCCAAGAATCTTGAGTCTGAGCTCGGGATGCGCCTTGGCAGCTATCGCCACAGCCTCGACGAGCGTCTCCAAGTCGTATAGTGCCGAGATATTACCCGCGTAAGCAACCCAGACCTCGCCCTCGGGCTTTTCCACAGAGCCGACGTTCTCAGCGGCGCCCGCGTCGAACTCCTCGAGGTCGTTACCCACGTACACCACGAGCTTGGGGATATCCTCGGCGCGGTCGCGGAAAGGGCGCGCGGCGTACTCGTCGGACGTACCCACCACGGCGTCCGCCAACGCGTACGCGCGACGAGCTTGGCGCTCGAACGGAGCGAAGGCTATGTCGGACAGCACCGGAACGTCGAGCGCGATACGGAAGGCCTCGGGCCACAGGTCGTTCACGTCGACCACGAAGGGAATGCCGTAGCGTTTCGCGGACCGTCCCACGGCGAGCGTCACATCGTTGGGCGGAATCTGGCAGTAGATGAGGTCGTAGTCGTGGTCCACATCGAAGTACGCCGTCACGCGCTTGGCCATCACATGGTGCGCCCAGATGCGCTGGGGGCACATGTTGGCGGGATAGCTCGGCTCGGCAATGAACTTCACGTTGAACGCGTGCATGCTCGTGTCGAACGTCGCCAAATCACGCTGGCGCTTCTCCCAGTGCTGGAAGCCGCTCGTGATAAAGTCGACATTGAAGCCACGCTCCACGAGAAGCGTCGCGAGGAACGTGTAGCGCGTGGCACCCTTGACCTCATGGCCAAGCTTGGCGTCGGCGCTGAATATGGCAATGCGCGGTTTGCGGCTCATGAATCATCCCTTGGTAGCGTGCTAGTGACGGCGCTTGGAGACCAAGCGCTTGATGGAGTTGTACGAGAAGCTCAAGCGGTTGAGGAGCGTGGCCATACGGTATCGCTGCTCGCCGCGCGCCCACTGGTCTATGTCCGCACGCCTCAACTCGCGTCGGAACGCCTTGGCGCGCGCACGCCCACGGCTGCGATCCTCATCGAACAGCAACGCGATGTTGTAGTGCGTGTCCACGATGAGGTGGACCTTCTCGCGCACGTAGTAGACGGACTCATCCGAAAGCCTCTCCCCGCTCGCGGCGCATACCTCGCCATGCTCGCAGCGCTCAAGGTAGTCCAGGAGCTCCATGACCACGCGGTCGTGATCGTCCCAGCGGCGCACGTAGTTCGCCTGGCTCACGGACTGGTTCTCGTTGCCCACCAGGTACTGGTACACCTCGATATCGAGGTAGCAGATGGTAGAGGCGGGCACGCTTGCCTTGACCACGTACTCATAGTCCTCGTAGAAGGTGTGCTCGAGCAGGCTGATGCCGATACCGCGTAGGTAGTCCGTACGCGCGGTGAGCGTGTGGATCATGATCTGGAACACGGTGTCGCCGTTGGTGAGAACGCTGGAGAAGTCGAGCGCACGACCCGTGAC
>CABSMB010000129.1 GCA_902478705.1 uncultured Collinsella sp.
CTCGTCGGCAGCGTCAGATGTGTATAAGAGACAGCGTACAGGGTGCGGACTGCTAATCTTGCCCCCACCAGTCCAAGCATCGTAGGATGTTGAATCGGTGCTTGCGATAATAAGTCGGTCCAGGCGGGGATAATAGACGTCTGAAATTTCTTTCTGAGAGGGGATCTCAATGATTAGTTTTGACTACAAGCCTCAGGGTGTATGCTCTCGCAATATTCACCTCAATCTCTCTGACGATGGCAGCAAGGTGCTGGGCGTCGAGTTTACCGGCGGCTGCGATGGCAACCTCAAGGCCATCTCCAGGCTGGTCGAGGGCGCTCCCGCCGATCGCGTAATCGAGGTTCTCGCCGGTAATACCTGCGGTATGAAAAAGACCTCTTGCGCCGATCAGCTTACGCGCGCTATCGAGGCCGCTCGCGCAGAGATCGCCTAATGAGCATCGCTGATCGCTTTAAGAATGGAATAACGCGTCGAGGTTTTGTGCTGGGTGGCGCCGCTACTGGTGCTGCTGCCGTACTGGCCGGTTGCTCGAAAAAAACGGGCACGAGTGATGACGCCGCTGGCGAGCCGCAGGTTATCAAGGACGATTCGAAGATTGTCTCGATCACTGATGAGTACGAAGCTGTTGATATCGATCTTGAGCCCGCGGCCTCGTGGACGCTGCCGCTGGGCACGCTGCTGTACTACTGCGATGGTGTCTACGCTGCCGCGATGATGGCGCCTGCTTCTGCCCTGCATGCCAATACGCTTGGTGTGCTCAACCTGGGCGATGGCTCGCTTACCACACTTATTGAGGATCCCATTGAGGGAACCGGTTATGCGTTTTATGACGTTCGCGCGGGTGATGGCGTGTTCGCGTGGGTCGAGATGAACTTTGCCAATGCGTCCTGGAAACTCTATGCGCAAAACCTTGCAGGCTCCTCCCTTACCGGCAACGCCGTCGAGCTCGACCGCGGTGGCGAAAACTACGATCCGCCGCTCTTCACAGCGTATGGGTCGTCGGTCATCTGGTATAAGATGCCTTCGTCCGGCGGCACCAAGACGAGTAACGATTCGTACTGCTATCGTCAGTCGCCCAGCGAGTCCAAGCCTGAGACTATTTGGAAGTCGACGGGCCGTTTCGCATCCGCCCCGCGTGTGAGCGACGGCATCCTGACCATCTCGCCCCGCGTGCACAATGATGAGGGCGTCTATTACGGTATGACGGCGATCGACCTGACTGACGGCAACAACACGAAGCGAGCTCAGCTGGTGCTTCCTTCGTCGGTTTCGCCTTTCGAGGCCGTGTATATGGGCGACACCTTCGTGTTCTCCATTGAGGCGACGTATAGCGGTGTGGGCAGCCTGGGCAATATGGGCACCTATATCGGTAACGAGGGCGGGCCGTACCTCTTCCTTTCGCGTGAGCCGCTCGCGTGCGCTGCGGGAAGGAAAAACAAATACCTGGTTAAAGTTCAGGCGTCGCATTTTTTGATTGACACTTCGGCCAAGACCTACGGCTCGCTTCTGTCGCCCGACCGAGCCTTGGAGTATGGCGATTATCCTGCTACGGCGGGTAAATCGAGCTCGTTCTTAACGTACGCAACGGTGCGTAACAGCCAGGGAATTCCCGAGACGGTTACCGCTCGCTTGTTCTCTCTTTAGTCTCCGAGGGGTTAAAAAGGCGTCGACAGGGGAATAAGCGCGTTGTGACTATGAGTACCGCCCGCCGAGCTATCGCACCCATGCGACGCCCGGTGGGCTCAGGTGCGTTAAAATGAGCTTGTTCTTAGCTAATTGAGACAGGGGGGCCGTGTTATGGCTTCAGATGCAAAAAAGATTCTGCTGGTCGAGGACGAGAAGGCAATCCGTGACGCTGTCGCTGCCTATCTCGAGCGCGAGGGCTATTGGGTCGTGGGCGTGGGCGACGGCCAGTCCGCTATCGAGGAGTTCGAGAAGCATCAGTTCGACCTGGTCGTGCTCGACCTCATGCTCCCTAAGATTCCCGGCGAGCGCGTTTGCCGCACCATTCGCGATACCTCGGATGTCCCCATCATTATGCTGACGGCCAAGGGCGAGATCGAGGACCGTATTATCGGCCTCGAGCTCGGTGCCGACGACTACCTGATCAAGCCGTTCTCGCCGCGCGAGCTTGTCGCGCGCGTGCGTGCCTTGTTCCGCCGTGCCCACCAGGCCGATGAGCCGGCCGTCGAGGTGCTCGACTTTGGCGATCTGGTCATTGACATCTCGGGCCACAAGATTTTGGTCGAGGGCAAGGAAGTCGACCTGACGGCTTCCGAGTTCAAGCTGCTCACCACGCTTGCCCGTCACCCCGGCCGCGTCTACAACCGCATGGAGCTGGTCGAGAAGGTGCTCGGCTACGACTTTGAGGGTTACGAGCGCACCATCGACAGCCACGTGAAGAACCTTCGCGCCAAGCTGGGCGACGACCCCAAGAAGCCCAAATGGCTCTACACCGTCCACGGTGTCGGCTACCGCTTCGAGGCTCCGACCAAGACCGATAAGTCGGACGAGAAATAAAGGAAATCACATATGACACCTGCGCGCTTTGAAATCGGGCAAAAGCATAAGCAGGAGAACGAGGCGGGTTCCAAGGCTAGTTGGAACACGCCTCGTTCCGATTCACGGCCAACGATGAGCTATCCCTCGCGTATGGCCCTGGCTTTTGCCCTGACATCGCTCATGACGGTATTGGTGCTGGTGGGCGTAGTCTCCGTTGTATGGGGCACGGTTTTTACGGATTACACGCGCTCCAATATTGTCGAAATCGCCAATTCCGCTGCCGAAAAGTTGGCAACGTCATATGAGGAAAATGGTTCTTGGACCGCGGGGGAGCTGCGTACGGTCGCGACATCGAGTTTGGTGTCCGACGATCTTGGTATGCAGGTCGTCAATAAAAAGGGCGTCATCGTCTACGACGACTCGTGGCCCTCGGCAAGCGCTACTGCCGATGTACGCGAAAATCAGGCGACAACCGACGGTACGAGCGGAAAGAAGGCGTCGCACAGCCCAGTCTCGTCTGCTCCCACCGATTCCAATAGTGTTGCCAACGTTGAGATCGTGACGTCCTCCGGCGAGCACGTGGGTCAGGTCAAATTGTGGGCGATTGGCTCCGATGCTCTGCTCACCAGGGCAGACTCAGCATTCAGAGAGAAGACCTTTAACGCCATGGCCCTTGCCGCGGTTGTGGCCGTCTGCATCTCGGTCGTTATCGGAGCGCTCATGTCGCGCATGCTCACCAAGCCGATTCATCGTATTACCAGCACCGCCAAGCAGATTCGCGATGGAGACCTGTCCGCTCGTACGGGCTTGCGTGGCGATGATGAGATCGATCAGCTGGGAGAGACCTTCGACGAGATGGCCACCTCACTCGAAAAGGATATGAAGCACGAGAAGCGCCTGACCTCTGATGTTGCCCACGAGCTGCGCACGCCGCTCATGGCCATGCTGGCAACGGTCGAGGCCATGCAAGACGGTGTGTATCCCACCGACGACGAACACCTGGAGACAGTCGCATCCGAGACGCGTCGTCTTGCCCGTCTGGTGCAGCAGATGCTCGACCTGTCGCGCATGGAAAACAGTACCGCGCCGCTCAACCTGGAGCCGGTGGATATGGTGCCGTTTGTGCGTTCGATTGTGAATGGCCAGGAGCGCCTGTTTGCCGACCGCGACCTGCGTTTGCGCTTTGCAGATGAGACGCAGGGCCACGATGACGTTGTCGAGGCGGATCCCGACATGATCACGCAATGCGTCATCAACCTCTTGAGTAACGCCATGCGCTATACCCCCGAGGGGGGTTGGGTCGTGGTGTCGGTGCTCAGCGACCGCAAGCACGTCGATATCGCGGTTTCGGATACGGGCATCGGTATCGCCAAGGATGATTTGTCGCGCATCTTCGGACGTTTTTGGCGTGCCGACGCCAGTCGCGCCCGCGAGGCGGGTGGCCTAGGCGTGGGCCTCGCCGTGACCAAGCAGATTGTCGAGCGTCATCACGGCTACATATCCGTGGAGTCGGAGCTTGGAAAGGGTACGACTTTTACGATTCATCTGCCTCGCGAGCACACGGCGGACGCGGCATCTACTACAATGGAGCACTAGCTTTTCGCTATTCGGTGAAGGAGGGGTTTCGTCCCTGCCGCTCCGAGTTTGCGAAAACGTGCGGGGAAGAACCCGCATTACTGTCGTATTTAGGTAAGGAGTGACTCACGTGACAACGATGGAGCGTCGTCCGGATTCCCGTGGCAAGGTTCGTGATATCTATGATGCCGGTGAAAACCTGCTGATGGTCGCCACCGACCGCATTTCTGCGTTCGACTTCATTCTTCCCGACGAGATTCCGTTTAAGGGAGAGGTGCTCAACCGCATCTCGGCATTCTGGTTCGATAAGTTTGCCGACATCGTTCCCAACCACCTCGTCTCCATCGACCCGGCGGATTTCCCCGAGGAGTTTGCCGAGTATCGTGACTACCTCGCAGGCCGCGCCATGCTGGTCAAGAAGGCCCAGACGATTCCTATCGAGTGCATCGTCCGCGGCTATCTGACCGGTTCGGGCAAGAAGACCTATGACGAGAACGGCACCGTCTGCGGCATTCAGCTGCCCGAGGGCCTGACCGAGGCCTCCAAGCTTCCCGAGCCACTGTTCACCCCGTCCACGAAGGCCGAGATCGGTGACCACGACGAGAATATCTCGTTTGAGCGTTGCTGCGAGATCGTTGGCGAGGACATCGCCACGCAGATCCGCGACCTGTCTCTCAAGATCTACAAGGCTGCCGCCGAGTATGCAGCGACCCGTGGCATCATCATTGCCGACACCAAGTTCGAGTTCGGTGTCATCGATGGCAAGGT
>CABSMB010000130.1 GCA_902478705.1 uncultured Collinsella sp.
GCGGGTGGTTTAAAGCTGGCCGCTGCGCGGCCAGCAGACTAAAGTCTTGAAAAAAATCAAAAAGAGCCGGTCGAGCAAACGCTCGACCGGCTCACAAACTTTCCCTCAGCCCCTTTTCATCCGCGCGCGAGAAAGCCAGCAAGGATACCGCAGGGCCCGCCCCGGGAGTGTTTTCTTCTGAGCGATCCCGCAGCGCGAAGCGCGAGGACCAGCGAAGAAGAAAACACGCAGGGGCGGGCCCGGACAGGTTAGCTTACTCCTTCTCGACCGCGCGCATAATCGCCTTGTAGATCTCCATCAGCGGAATGATCAGGAAGGCCAGGCCCAGCGCGGCGATAACGCCCTTAAGCTCAAGCGTCACAGGGCCAAAGAACATCTCGGCAAGCGTCGGCTGCACGGTCACGATCACCGTCAGCACCAGCGCCAGCGCGGCCGAAGCCCACAGCCACTTGTTCTGCTTCTTCATACTAAACAGCGACGCACGACGGCTGCGCATATTGAAGCAGTGGAAAATCTCGACCATGTTGAGCGTGATGAACGCCATCATCACGCCTTCCTCGTCGGCATTGCCGGCGATCATATCGGCGATGTGGATGTAGCCCATGTCAAAGTACACGCCCACAAAGAAGCTCGCCAGCACCAGCACGGTGATGATCAGGCCCTGGACCACGCAGTCCAGGCCCATGTGACCGGCAAAGACGCCGTCCTTGGCGTTGCGCGGCTTGCGCTTCATGATGTCGCCCTCGGCGTCCTCCATGCCCAGCGCGAGCGCGGGGAAACAGTCGGTGACCAGGTTCACCCACAGCAGCTGCACCGGCTGGAAGATGGTAAAGCCGATGAGCGTGGCGATAAACACCGAGAAGACCTCGGCAAGGTTGGCCGAAAGCAGGAACTGGATGACCTTGCGGATGTTGTCGTAGATGCGACGGCCCTCTTCGCAGGCACCGATGATGGTGGCGAAGTTGTCGTCGGCAAGCACCATGTCGGCGACGTTCTTGGTGACATCGGTACCGGTGATGCCCATGCCAACGCCGATGTCGGCGCGCTTGATGGACGGGGCATCGTTGACGCCGTCGCCCGTCATGGCAACGATCTGGTCGCGCGACTTCCAAGCCTCGACGATGCGGGTCTTGTGCTCGGGCTGGACGCGAGCGTACACGCCGTAGTCCTCGATGTGCGCGTCGAGCTCCTCGTCGCTCATGCGATCGAGGTCGGCACCGGTGATAGCCTGGTTGCGATCGGCGACGATGCCCAGCTGCTTGGCGATGGCCACGGCGGTGTCGATGTGGTCGCCCGTGATCATGACGGTGCGGATACCGGCGTCGTGCGCCTCGCGGATAGCGTCGGCCACCTCGGGACGGACCGGGTCGATCATGCCGGACAGGCCGCAGAAGACCAGGTCATGTTCGAGCGCAGCGGGGCTGCAGTCGGCGGGGACCTCGGTGTAGGTACGGCTCGCCAGCGCCAGCACGCGCAGGGCCTCGTCGGCCATGGCCTTGTTGGCCGCCACGAGCTCGGCGCGGCGCTCCTCAGTCAGCGGAACGACCTTCTCACCGTCATAGATATGGGTGCACAGGCCGATCACCACGTCGGGCGCGCCCTTGGTGTACTGCTCGTACTCGCCGTCCAGAGTCTCGACGACCACGGACATCATCTTACGGCCCGAGTCGAACGGGGCCTCGCCCACGCGCGGGTGCTCGGCAGTCAGGCCAGTAAGACCAGCCTTACCGGCATCGTTGACGAGTGCGCACTCGGTCGGCTCGCCCACGGCCTCGCCCAGCTCCTCGTCCCACTGGGCATCGGAGCACAGCGCCATGCCGGCCAAGAACTTTTCCTTGGGCGCAGCGAGCTCGTGCTTGACGACGGTCATCTTGTTCTGGGTAAGCGTGCCGGTCTTGTCCGAGCAGATGGTCTGCGTGCAGCCGAGCGTCTCGACAGCAGAAAGCTTACGGATGATTGCCTGACGCTTGGCCATCTTGGTCACGCCGAGCGAAAGGACGATGGTCACGACGGCGACCAAGCCCTCGGGAATGGCGGCGACGGCGAGCGAGACGGCAACCATAAAGGTGTCGAGCAGGGCAGTCGGGTCGGTAAGGACGTTACCCACGCCGTGACGGATGATGTCAACGCCAAAGATGACGACGCAGATGACGATAACCATGATGGTAAGGATACGGCTGAGCTCGGCGAGCTTCACCTGCAACGGCGTGAGCTCTTCCTTGGCCTCGGCCAGGGCGCCGGCGATCTTGCCCATCTCGGTGTTCATGCCGGTGCCGACCACGACGGCGCGACCGCGGCCGTACACCACGGTGGAGCCCATGTAGCACATGTTCTTGCGGTCGCCGAGCGGCACGTCGTCGGTGCCCGCGGCAAGCTCGATCACGTTGGCGTGCTTCTCGACCGGCACGGACTCGCCGGTAAGTGCGGCCTCTTCGATCTTCATCGTGGCGCTCTCGAGGACGCGGCAGTCAGCGGGGACGGAGTCGCCCGCCTCGAGCATGATCACGTCGCCGGGGACGAGATCGGCGCTCGGCAGATGCACGAGCTTGCCGTCGCGCAGCACCTTGGACTGCGCCGCGCTCATTTCCTGCAGGGCCTCGAGGGCCTCCTCGCTCTTGGCTTCCTGGACCACGCCCAGCACCGAGTTGACGATAACGACGAACATGATAATGGCGACGTCGGCAAAATCGGGCTCGCCCTTGACCATGCCCGTAAGTGCGCTGATAACGGCGGCAACGATCAGCATAATGACCATGGGATCGGCCATCTGCTCAAAGAAGCGCTTCCACAGTGGCGTCTTCTCGGCTTCCTCAAGCTTGTTAGGGCCTGTCTTGGCGAGGCGCGACGACGCCTCGTCGTTGCTCAGGCCGAGGTTCTCATCGACACCCTGGTCGCTGAGTACCTCCGCCGCGGCGGACAGGTATTCCTTTTGCATATAGAGTCCCCTCCTGGGATTCGGGCCACTCAGCAGATTGATGCCCGATCATAATTCCCAGGAGAAGGGCAAGGGCTCATCAAGGCTGCCGTGCTGAGCGGCAGTTGATAGTGGAGCTATGGTACCCCAAAGCGGCGGGTCTAGCCAAAACATTCCATCTGGAAACACGGCACAGGCGCAACGGTGCAGACAGTGTGATGCTCAAGATTGATAAAACGTTTTTTCTTCGGCGCATCATCGAACTAAAATATCACCCAGATAGCAGCGGTTAGAACGGTTGGTAAAGTTTTTGCATATACCGTTTTTCCGCAAAAAATGAACTTCTAATTCGGCATACGGTCGATTTTTTGGGGTATTCGGTCGCCATTTCGTTATAATCATCTCAGTTTTATTTCTTATGGTTTATCTATCAGCGCAAGACGATGTCAGATGGAGGTCTGAATGTACAAGCGCACCAAGATTGTATGCACCATGGGTCCCGCCTGCGATAGCGACGAGACCATCCGCGAGATGATCAAGGCGGGCATGAACGTCGCCCGTTTTAACTTCTCGCACGGCTCCTACGACGAGCACCACGGTCGCATCGAGCGCGTCCGTCGTATTTCCAAGGAGCTCGGCATGCCCGTCGGCATCCTGCTCGACACCAAGGGCCCCGAGGTCCGCACCGGCCTTTTGGTCGATGGCAAGAAGGTTGCCGTCAAGACCGGCGACAAGATCGTCGTCACCGCTCAGCCCACGTCCGAGGATTTCCACGGCACCGCTGAGCACATCTCCCTCGACTACCTGGCTCTGCCCTCCGAGGTCGAGAAGGGCTCCCTCATCCTGATCGATGACGGCCTGGTTGCCCTCGAGGTCGAGTCCGTCGACGGCCAGGACATGACCTGCGTCGTTAAGAACGACGGCCTGATCGGCGAGCGCAAGGGCGTCAACATGCCCAACGTCAACATCTCGCTGCCCGCCATCACCGAGCGCGATCGTCAGGACATCCTCTTTGGCCTGACCGAGAACATCGACTACATCGCCGCTTCCTTCATCCGTGACGGCGAGTCCGTCCGCGGCATCCGCGAGCTTTGCCGCGAGAACGGCGGCGAGCACGTGACGATCTTCCCGAAGATCGAGTGCGCCCTGGGCGTCGAGAACTTCGACGAGATCCTCGAGGCTTCCGACGGCATCATGGTCGCCCGTGGCGACCTGGGCATCGAGATCAAGCCCGAGCTCGTTCCCCACATCCAGAAGGAGATCATCGCCAAGTGCAACGCGGCTTACAAGCCCGTCATCACCGCTACGCAGATGCTCGACTCCATGCAGCAGAACCCGCGCCCGACGCGCGCCGAGGTTGCCGACGTTGCTAACGCCATCTACGACGGCACCGACGCCGTTATGCTCTCTGGCGAGTCCGCTGCCGGTAAGTACCCGGTCGAGGCCGTCAAGATGCAAGCCAGCATCGCTCTCGAGACCGAGAAGTACCTCCCGGCCCACGCTCCGCTCGAGGTTCCGGCCGATGCTCACGGCACCCGCGTCGTCAACAACGTTGTGGGTATGTCCGCTGTGAACATGGCCACCACCGTTGGCGCCAAGTGCATCACCGTGCCGACGACCACCGGTCGTACCGCTCGCCTGATCTCGCACTTCCGTCCCAACATGCCGATCTGCGCGTTCTCCCGCCACGAGTGGGCCGTCCAGCAGATGATTATGTACTGGGGCGTTATCCCGCACCAGGCCGAGATTACCCAGGGTACCGTCAACGGCACGATCGTCAAGGCGATTGAGACCGCTAAGGAGCTCGGCTACGTCGAGGCCGGCGATCTGACCGTCGCCACCGCCGGCGATCCCCGCATGAGCGTCCAGCTCGAGGACAAGGTCTCCTCGACC
>CABSMB010000131.1 GCA_902478705.1 uncultured Collinsella sp.
TCCTCGTCCTGTTCCTCGGGCATCAGATTCTCGTCGGCGGCGTCCGCGGCGATCTTTGCCTCCAAGCGGGCGTCCTCCTCTTCTGCCGTCGTACCGGCGGCAATGTGCTCGGCAGACGTACCGGCGACCAGGTCGATCTTCTCCTCCTCGTCACCGTCGGGGCCTTCGCCGCGCTCGATGATCTGGATGCCGTCGATCTCGTCCTTCTCGTCCTTCTTTTGAATCAGACCCATAGTCAGTTACTCCTTGTTGGGAAACATAGTCCTCAATAGAATACGCCCGACGGAGCGCCGGGCGTATTGTTTCTCAGGTTAAACGCAAACACTTAAGTACTATTTAGGCGTTTGCGAGCTATTTACCTTAGACCAGGTGCGCGATAACGGCATCGGCGAAGGCCTGCGTGCCCACGGCGCCCTCAACGGAGCCGGTCTGGGCGCGACGCACGTCGCCGGTGACTTGCTTGCCCTCGTCGAGCGTGGCAGAGACGGCAGCGCGAATGCGCCTGGCCGCGTCGTTCTCGCCCAGGTGGTCGAGCATCATAGCAGCGGAGAGAATCTCGGCCGTGGGGTTGGCGATATCCTGGCCCGCGATATCGGGCGCGGAACCGTGCGTGGCCTCGAAGATGGCGCAGTCGGCACCGATGTTGGAGCCGGGGGCCATGCCAAGGCCGCCCACCAGGCCGGCGCACAGGTCGCTGACGATGTCGCCGTACAGGTTGGGCAGCACCAGGACGTCGAAGTCGTTGGGGTTCTGGACCAGGCCCATGCAGGTGGCGTCGACGATTTTGTCGTTGAACTCGATATCGGGATAGTTGGCGGCCACCTCGCGCGCCACGCGCAGGAACAGGCCGTCGGTCGCCTTCATGATGTTGGCCTTGTGCACGGCCGTCACCTTTTTGCGACCGCAGCGGCGGGCGTACTCAAAGGCATACTCCACAATGCGGCGGCTCTTGGCGATGGAGATGGGCTTGATCGAGATGGCGGAATCGGCGGCGAAGGTCTTCTGGCCCGAGCGCTCGACGAGCTGCGAGAGCTCCTCGACCTCGGCAGCACCCTCGTCGAACTCGATGCCGGCGTAGAGGTCCTCGGTGTTCTCGCGCACGATGACCAGGTCGACGTCGCGGAAGCGCGAGCCGTCGCCCGGCTGCGACAGGCAGGGGCGCACGCAGGCGTACAGGTCAAAGTGCTTGCGCAGGGCCACGTTGACGCTGCGGAAGCCCGTGCCGACCGGCGTGGTGATAGGGCCCTTGATGGCAACCTTGGTCTCGGCGACCGCGTCGAGCACGTGCTGGGGCAGCGGCGTGCCAAACTCGTCCATGACGCCGGCACCGGCCTCCTGGACGTTCCAGTTGATCTGGACACCGGTGGCCTCGACCACGCGGCGCATGGTCTGCGTAATCTCGGGACCGATACCGTCACCGGGAATCAGGACTACATCGTGCGCCATAATCTGTTACTCCTCGTCTTCGGCGTCGTCAGATTTTTTAACGCTAGCACGCTTCTTCTTTTTGGAGAGATCCAGGCCAAAACGTTTAACAAGCATTTCGCAAATTTCGCTCGAGCGGGCCTTGAGATAGCTGCCCTTGCCGTTCTCGGCGTCGAACTTCAGGCGCAGCGCGAGCTTCTCGGCAACCTCGGCGTCGATCTCGCCCTGGCCAAACTCGTACAGGCAACCGAGCATGTCGCGGTACTCGAGGTCACCGTGATAGCACTGGATGGCCTCATCCAGAATCGGCCAGACCTCACGCGAACGCTCGACACTCGTGGCGCCCCACACGCACAGCAAGCGGAAGGCCGCATAGCGCAGCGTGGAGGAAAGCTCGTCGAACAGCGCGGTCTCGGCGCCCTCGAAGGCGTCGCTCATCTGCTCGGGGCAGGTGGTGGCGAGCGCCGTCAGGGCATCGAGGGCTTCCCAGCGAGTCTGAGCCTCGGGGCGATCGAGCGCCTCGATCAGCGCAGGCACGCAGGGCACGACGCGCTGCGGGTCACGCTCGGCCAGCAGATGCAGCACGCGGGCGGCAAACTGGCGGATGCGGCGCGTAGGGCAGCCGAGCTCCTGGACCAGGCGGTCGACGGCGTTCTCGTTCTCCTCTGCCAGCTGAAGCTGTGCCAGCTCCTCGTCGGTGAGCTGTTCGTCTTTGTTTTCTGCCATAGTTACCTCTTCTTACTATTTCTTAGCGTGCTTGCCAGCACCCTTGCTGTCATCGGTGACCGAGATGAGCTGTCGATCGGCAGCGCCATTGTGACGTGCGCGGCGGCGCTCCTCGGCGTCACCCGCATCGGCGGCGGCACGATGGGCCTTGTTGACGTTAAAGACCTCGTCGTGTTTGCGCCACGGGCCAACGGACTCGCCAAAGCTCATCTTAAGGCCGGCGATAAAGCCGCCGAGCCAGCCGATCGGCGCAAACTGCACCAGCGGGAACAGCGAGAACACCCAGGTCAGTAGAACGACTGCCGCTGCACCCGCAAAGTTGGCAATCCAGTAGTCGTGCTTGGTGATCACGCGCTTTTCGCAGGCCCACTGGCCGCACAAGAAGCCAATGTAGATCGCAAAGATAAAGAGCACCAGCGCAAGCACCACGAACGTCCAGCTCATGGGCGCTACTCCTCGTGATGGTGGCCGCAGCAGCACTCGTGGCCGTCATCGTGGTCGTGGCCGCCGCAGCACTCGTGGTCCTCGCCGTGGTGGTGGCCACAACCGCACTCGTGGTCGTCGCCGTGCTCACCGCAACCGCAGCCGTCCTCGTGGGCGCCGTGCTCCTCGGGGCGATACTGCGACCAGTCCAGCCCGGCGGCGATGGCGTCGGCCTCCTCCTCGTAGAGCACCGTGATGGCCTGGGTGCCCAGCTTGGCGCCACCGATGGCGTCGAGCATGTCGTAGAGCGTAAAGGCCACGTCGGCACCGGGCAGCGCGAGCTCGCGGTCGTCGGCGTAAGCGAGCGCTAGGCGCAGGTCCTTAATGAAGTGCTCGACCATAAAGCCGGGCTTGTAGTCGCCGTCGAGCGCCTTGGGCGCCAGGCTCTCCATGGCGCCGGACTTGCCGGTGCCACCCAGGATCATCTCGCGGGTCTTCTCAAGATCGAGGCCGTTGAGCTCGGCAAATGCCATGGCATCGGCCATGCCGACCATGCAGGCGCCCAGCGACACCTGGTTGGCGAGCTTGGCTGCCTGGCCCTTGCCGGCACCATCGAAGCAGCAGATGTTGGCCGCGAAGGTGGCCAGAATGTCGCGGACCGGGGCGATATCGTTCTCGGTGGCACCCACGATAGCCGTGAGCGTGCCGGCGATCGCGCCCGACTCGCCGCCGGTGACGGGGCAGTCAAACGCCATGCGGCCGGAGACCTGGGCGGCCTCGGCAATGTCTCGGGCGAGCTCGGGCGAGCTCGTGGTGAGGTCGATCAGGACCGCGCCAGGCTTGGTGCAGGCCAGCAGGCCGTCGCCCGCCAGGTAGAGCTCCTCGACCTCAGAGGGATAGCCCACCATGGTAAAGACGACATCGGCGTTTGCCGCGGCCTCGGCCGGCGTATCGGCCCAGGCGGCGCCGCGCTCGACGAGTGCGGCGGCCTTGGACTTGGTGCGGTTGTTGACCGTGACGGGATAGCCGGCGTCCAGGATGTGGCCGGCGATGGGGGCACCCATGATTCCGGTGCCGATAAATGCGACGGAGAGCTTGTTTGCCATGAAACCTTTCCTTTTGGGTTGGGTGTTGTTACCAGGTTGAATACTCGGTGCCAGCGCTTGAACTGCGGGGCGCCTGTGGTCGTAGCGCCTGCCTACTCGCCACGTACGCGACGCGCGATGCGATCGGAAAGCGAGGCCTTCTCAGCGCGGTTCTTACCCCAAAACGCGCAAGCCACCATGCCGGGACCCACGTGCGAGCCGATGGTGGGGCCCACGGAACTGCGGATGATGGTGACGTCGGCGCAGCCTTCCTCCTTGCGGATGGCGGCCTCGAGCCAATCGCCGTCCTTCTCGGCATCGGCCGTCATGATGGCGATGGGCATGGTGCGATCGGGCACGTAGTTCTCGCGGAACGACTTGAGGATGGACTTGAGCGCCTTCTTACGGCCGCGGTTGACGCCGATTAGCGACAGCGAGCCGGCCAGGTCATAGGAGAGCTCGGGCTTGACGTCGAGCTTTGCCGTGAGCTGCGCCGCCGCGGGCGGGATGCGGCCGCCGGCAGCCAGCGCGTCGAAGCTCTCGAGCGTAAAGTAGCCGTGGACGTAGGTCTTGGCCTCGTTTGCCCAGTCGACCAGCTGCTTGGCGGTGAGTCCCGCCGAGCGCTGACGGACAGCCTCGAGCGCCAGCAGCTCGCCGGTCGCGCAGGGCAGGGCGTTGTCCACCACGTAGAGCTCAAAGTCGGGATACTCGGCGCGCACGGCATCTGCCGCCTGGCACGCGGAGTTGTAGCTCGACGACAGCGCCGAGGTAAAGCACAGGTAGACCGTGGGCGTACCCTCTTTGGCACACTCGGTAAAGAACTCGATATAGCGACCGAGCGACACAGCCGAGGTGGACACGCGGGCGCCGGCGCGCATGCGGTCGTAGAACTCCTTAGGCGTGATGCTCGACCAGATGTCGTCCGTGCGTTCCTCGCCATCGATAATGAAGGGGAAGCCCAGGATATCGACATCGAGGTTCGCGGCGACCTCGGGGCTAAAGTCGCAGCAGGTATCGACGACGATGCGGCAGCGGTCAGAATGGCCGGCGGATGCAGCCTTGTCC
>CABSMB010000132.1 GCA_902478705.1 uncultured Collinsella sp.
GTATTACCATCACTACGGCAACGAGTCTCCGCTCGATTCGTTTAACGATGTGTATCACGAGAGCATCCGTGAGCTGGCTTCGAGTTCCGATAGCTCGGGCGGCGGCGGAGGCGGCGGCTTCTCGGGCGGCGGCGGTGGTGGCGTCGGCGGAGGCGGCGGCGGAACGTTCTAACGGTCGTAAGCTATGGGATGGGCTTTTCTCGACAGCCGTCGGGGAAAGCCCATCCCCTTTTTATGCGCTACCTACGAAGACCGTCCCCAGCGACTAGCCATTTAAGAACGTCCCCAACGACTAGGTATGGCTGCTGAGCCTAGACGGTTAGGTCGAGCTCGTAGAGGAAGCTTTCGCGCGGCATGGCGTGGCGGCGTTCCTCGCGGTTGGCGCGGTGCGTGGCCGTGCGCTTAAAGCCGTGCAGCTCGTAGAACTTCCACGAGCAGTTGGAGTCGGTGTACAGGTGCGCCCTCGTCGCTCCAAGCGAGGACAGATGCGAGATTGCGGCGTCGAGCAGAACCGTGCCGACGCCCAGGCCGTGGACGTCGCGATCCACGGCAAGTAGTGTGACCTCGTTGTCGTGCGGCAACGGGCTGCTCTCGAGCAGGCGGTTGTTGGTTCGGATGGTTGCGCGCACAAACGAGAGATACTCGGCGCAAGCTTCGGGCTCCAGCTCGCGCATCTGCGACAGCAGCGCGCGTTCGGTATCCATCCAATGTTCCCTGACGGCGGTGCCGGAGCTCTGTCCTGCACGCGCAAGCGAAATGCCGCGCGCCTCGCCATCTATAACTGCAACCTGCGAAAACGTCGAGGAAGAAAGGCAGTAGGCAAGGTCGCACGCGGCTTCGAGGCGGTTGTACTCATCGTTATCCGAGTTGTTGTGCCAAAGCTGCTGCAAGATCAGCGCGATGGCGTCGAAATCTTCGGTATCAAACGGTCGGTAGAGAACCCGCGAGACCATGGTGCCTCTTTCTATTGCGGATGCATATCGAGCACAGTTCTACCACGCCATTGGCATCTAATTATGGTGCCCCTGTGTTCCATGAACTCACCGTGCCCAGTGGCGCTCCTGCAACCCCCGCTCGAAGCTTTTTCTGCACAGCCGTGCGTTGCGGGGTGCATCGTCGCGCTCGATGCGCTACATTGAATCAGTATTTTCAATGCCGCTGCGCGAGCGCTGCAGATCGACGTATCACCGACTCACAGAGCACGGCGGCGTACCAGACAGGAGGACTGCATGGGATCTGATGTGAAGATCGCACGCGCGTTGATCTCGGTTACCGATAAGACGGGCGTCGTCGATTTCGCACGGACGCTGGTCGATGACTTTGGCGTCGAGATCATCTCTACGGGCGGCACGGCTCGTGCCATCGAGGACGCGGGCGTTCCCGTAACCCCCATCGAGGAGTTCACGGGCTATCCCGAGATGATGGACGGCCGCGTCAAGACGCTGCATCCCAAGGTTCACGGCGCACTGCTTGCCCGTCGCGATTCCGAGCAGCACATGCAGGAGGCCGCTCAGCACGGCATTAAGCTGATCGACCTGGTCGTCGTCAACCTGTACGAGTTCGAGAAGACCGTCGCCAACCCCGAGGTCACCTTCGCGGATGCCATCGAGCACATCGATATCGGTGGTCCCTCCATGCTGCGCTCTGCCGCTAAGAACGCTGCGAGCGTTACCGTCATTTCCGACCCGGCCGACTATGATGCCGTCCTGGCCGAGATGCGCGAGACCGGTGGCTGCACCACGCTTTCCACCCGTCGCCGCCTGCAGGTGAAGGTCTACCAGACCACCGCCGCCTACGACACGGCCATCTCCCGCTGGCTTGCCGCCCAGGCAAGCGACGTGGCGGATACCTCTGCCAAGCTCGAAATTTCGCTGGAGAAGGTCGACGACCTGCGCTATGGCGAGAACCCGCAGCAGAAGGCCACGGTCTATCGCTTTGCCGAGGGCTGCGAGAACACCGCGAGCTCTCAGTTCCCGCTTGTGGGCTCCGAGCAGATCCAGGGCAAGCCGCTCAGCTACAACAACTATCTGGATGCCGATGCCGCCTGGAACCTGGTCCGCGAGTTCGACGAGCCGGCCTGCGTGATTCTCAAGCACCAGAACCCCTGCGGTTCCGCCGTTGCCGAGGACATCACGGCCGCCTACGACCGCGCCTTCGCCTGCGATCCCAAGAGCGCCTTCGGCGGCATCATCGCCTGCAACCGCGAGGTTCCCTTTGATCTGGTTGAGCACTTCGCCGATCAGAACAAGCAGTTCGTCGAGGTCATCATCGCCCCGAGCTACACCGATGAGGCGCTCGAGCGCATGGCTAAGCGCCCCAACCTGCGCGTGCTGGCTACCGGCGGCGTGGACCACGGCGCCCAGGTGGAGCTGCGCTCCGTCGACGGCGGCATGCTGGTACAGGAAGTCGACCACGTGACTGAGGATCCCGCGACCTTTACGTTCCCCACCGACCGCAAGCCCACCGACGCCGAGATGGCCGAGCTCGAGTTTGCCTGGAAGGTCTGCAAGGGCGTTAAGTCCAATGCCATCCTGGTCTCCAAGGGCAAGGCCGGCATTGGCATGGGTCCGGGTCAGCCCAACCGCGTTGACTCTGCGCTGCTGGCCTGCGAGCGTGCCGAGGACTTCTGCGAGCGCGAGGGCGTGGAGAAGGGCGGCTTTGCCTGCGCAAGCGACGCATTCTTCCCGTTCCGCGACAACGTCGACGTGCTTGCCGAGCATGGTGTGACCTGCATCATTCAGCCTGGCGGCTCCAAGCGCGACGACGAGAGCATCCAGGCCTGCAACGAGCATGGTATTGCGATGGTCTTCACGGGGGCCAGGCATTTTAGGCACTAGAGGCTTTCCCAAGCACCCGACCTTGCCCCTCAAACCGTCGCTTGCGTACATTTAGTACGCGGCGCTCCTCTTTCGGGGCAATCTCGGGCACTTGGAAAACCCTTAATGGGATGTTGTTCTATCCCATTAAGCTGATCGGTCGCCTGACCATATCGTCAAAATAATCTCCGCAAAAGACGGCTGCTCCGTTTGGAGGGCCGTCTTTTTGGTATAAGAGGACGGAATGACTAACACGAAAGGTACAACCATGCCCCAGATTGATGATGCCGAGCTGTTTGGCAATGCCGAGGATCAGCGTGCGTACGAGGACTTTTGCGCCAATCAGGAGGCGGTCGAGAAGTTCACGCTCGACAAGCCCGCGCTCATCTGCCGTTGGCGCATGTCCAACAAAAAGGTGCCCATGCTCAATCGCCACATTCGTGCGCTATCCGAGCGCCTGGTGCAGGGCGAGCCGCTTACCCATAACATGCTCAGCTGGGCCAAGCAGCACGTTGAGTGGTCACTTGCCGAGGGCGATTACACCGCACGCGACGGTGTGCTCATGCTGGTGATCGACATTAACGGCAACGCCGCCATGACGGTGGGGGAGTACGAGCCGCTGGCCGACACGTCGGCCAAGGCGCTGCGTGCCCGTTCTGCCGAGGCTCGCTCCGAGGCCGACGAGACCGGCGTGGCGCCCGAGCTGCTCGCTGCCGTCAACGACGGTGAGCTGGCCTTTGTGGCGCCGGCGGACGAGTGCCTGTGCGGCACGGCGACGCTCATCGAACAGCTGGCCCAGACCAAGGGCATCCCGGTTACGCGCGTAGATATTCCCGCGCAGCTTAAGGGTGCGCTGTTCCTAGTGAGCGACGAGCACGGCGTGGTCCCCGCAACCGAGACGGACGCCGCCGAGGCCGACGCCGCCACGGTCGCCTTCTTTGCCGACGGCTACGAAAAGCTCCGTGCCCGTCGCTAAATGATTTTTCTGGGACGGGGATTAAAGAATCGTTTTGGTCCCCGCCACCGCTGCGAGTGCGAGGCGGACAAAACGTCCCCGCTCGCGAACAGTTCTGTCACCTTGGCACCGCGCGCGGTGCGCGCCTGCAGGTTCGCAGCCATAATGGTGGCAAGACAACCAAGAGGGGAGCGGAATCCATGGCGCTGATCTATATCGTTGAGGACGACGAGCCCATCCGTCGCGAGCTCGCCGACATTTTGGCGCGTGCCGGTTTTGAGGTCGAGGCCTGCGAATCGTTCGAGCATGTCTCGCGCGATATTCTCGCCGCCGCGCCCGACCTGGTGCTGCTCGACCTCACGCTTCCCGTCAAGGACGGCCAGCATATCTGCCACGAGGTTCGCCGCGAATCCGAGGTTCCCATCATCGTCCTCACGTCGCGCACGACCGAGATCGACGAGGTCATGGCCATGACGCTCGGCGCGGACGACTTTGTTCCCAAGCCCTATAGCGCCCGTGTGCTCGTGGCACGCATCAACGCACTGCTGCGTCGCACCGCGGCGGCAGGTGAGTGCAGCACACTTGTCCACAAGGGGCTGGAGCTCGATCTCGCCCGCTCCATGGTCACCAACACGGCATCCGGCGACAGTACCGAGCTCACCAAAAACGAACTGCGTATCCTCTCGCTGCTTCTGAGCCGCGCGGGCAAGATCGTCTCGCGCTCGGCCATCATGCAGGACTTGTGGGACTCCGACGCCTTCGTTGACGACAACACGCTTACCGTTAACATCAACCGCCTGCGCACCACGCTCGAAAAAATCGGGATCAAGGGGTATTTGACGACGCACCGCGGCCAAGGCTATTCGGTCTAGGGGCCGGCTATGTCGTTTGGCAAGTTCTTTAAAGATGCGCTGCTTCCCGTCGCCGTGTGGACCTGCGGCGTGCTGCT
>CABSMB010000133.1 GCA_902478705.1 uncultured Collinsella sp.
GACGGCGGCAAGCACGGGACTATCCGAAAAGGCAGCACACGCGGCGGGAATTGACTGCGACAGCGTGGTCCTGTCGCCCGGTTCGCATGCGGGTTATTATCCGGGTGCAACGCCCATGACCATGAAGGTTATCTTCGAGAAGCAGGGATTGCGCCTGCTGGGTGCGCAAATCGTGGGCATCGATGGTGTGGACAAGTGTATCGACGTTCTGGCGACTGCCATCCAGGCAGGCATGCGCGGCGATAGGCTTAAGGATTTGGACCTAGCATACGCGCCGCCGTACTCATCGGCGAAGGATCCCGTCAATATGGCGGGCTTTATGATCGAGAACCTCAATCGCGGCATACTGGCGCAGTGGCATTGGGAGGATGAGCCCAACTTGCCACGCGATGGCAGCGTGCAGCTGCTCGATGTTCGTACGGAAGGGGAGTATGAGCGCGGGCATATCGATGGTTTCGTAAACATTCCCGTCGATGATCTGCGAAATCGCCTGGGCGAGCTCGACCGGGCCAAGCCGGTCTACGTAATTTGCCAGAGCGGCATTCGCAGCTACATTGCTTGCCGCATTTTGGCGCAGCATGGCTTTGAGTGCTTTAACTTCTCGGGCGGCTATCGCTTCTTTGCAGCCGTGACTGAGGCTCGCCGCGGCAGCGCTAACGTTATGCCGTGCGGGCTCGAAAAGTAGCGCGCATTGGAATGTGACAAAGTGACAGCCTCTTTGTCACATCGGGGATGTTATATGCGGGATGGTGCGCCATGCGGCGTGCTGTCCCGTTCGTTTTTTGGCGCGGTTCGTTACATTCCTCACTGGTATCGGCCAAAAATGAGGATAGAGTAGGACAAGCGCGCCGAACGTGAACGGCGGGGGAGCGGGCGAGCGCGCCCGCGCGAGAGAGGTTGCCGTCCATGCTGGATCTCAGAGATATTTGCAAAAGGTACGTTACGCAGTCGTTTACGCAGGTAGCGCTCGACAGCGTAAGCCTGTCTTTTCGCGATAACGAGTTCGTGGCCATTCTGGGTCCCTCGGGCTCGGGCAAAACTACGATGCTCAACGTTATCGGCGGGCTCGATCATTTCGATTCCGGCGACCTGTTGATCGACGGTATTTCGACCAAGGACTTCCGTGACCGCGATTGGGACGCCTATCGTAACAATCGTATCGGCTTTGTGTTCCAGAGCTATAACCTTATCCCACATCAGACCATCTTGGAAAACGTGGAGTTGGCGCTTACGCTCACGGGCGTGGGGCATGCCGATCGCCGCCAGCGTGCGCGCGAGGCGTTGGAGAAAGTCGGCCTGGGCGAGCATGTTAACAAGCGCCCGAGCCAGCTTTCGGGCGGACAGATGCAGCGCGTGGCCATCGCCCGCGCCCTAATCAACGATCCCGAGATCGTCCTTGCCGACGAGCCGACCGGCGCCTTGGACTCAACGACATCCGTGCAGGTCATGGATTTGCTCAAGGACGTGGCGCGCGACCGCCTGGTTATCATGGTCACGCACAATCCCGAGCTGGCGTACCAATATGCCACGCGCATTGTCAACCTGGCGGACGGCAAGATCACCGACGATTCCGATCCCTTCGATGTCGCTGACGCCACGCGCCGCGAGGCCAAGCCTACGCGCAAAACCTCGATGAGCTTTGTGACGGCGCTGGGGCTTTCTGCCCGCAACCTTATGACCAAGAAGGGCCGTACGGCCATGACGGCCTTTGCGGGGTCGATTGGCATTATCGGCATCGCGGCGATTCTTGCGCTGTCCAACGGCGTAAACGGCTACATCAAAAAGGTCGAGGAGGATACGCTCTCGAGCTACCCGCTCACCATTTCCAAGCAGGATTACGACCTGTCGTCCATGATGGGCGGACAGGGGGCCACGGATGACGAGGCGTCCAACGGCGAGGATTCGTCCGACGACGGTACCGACGGCAAGGCTCAGGGAACCGATAAGATTCCCGTGGTCACGGCCGTAAAGGATATGTTTGCGAGCGTTAAGTCCAACGACATGACGAGCTTTAAGGCATGGCTTGACGACGGCGGCGATGGTATCGACAAAGAGGTCAACGCCATTCAGTACGGCTACGGTGTATCGCCGGTTGTCTATCGTGCCGGCAAGGGCGACGAGAAGCCCGTCCGGCTTGTTCCCAACGCTATGACCGAGGCCATGAGCGGAGGCGCAAGTTCGGCGGCAACGGTGAGCATGGAATCCATGGGAACCACGGTCTTCAACGAGATGATCGACGACCAGAGCCTGCTCGACAGCCAGTACGATGTCATCGCTGGTCACTGGCCCACGTCCGCCAACGAAGCCGTGATGGTGCTTTCGAGCCGCGGTACGGTGGGCGACTACACGCTCTACAGCATCGGTGCGCTGGATATCGATGAGCTCAACGATCTGGTAAACAGCGCCATGGCGGCCGACGGTGGGGTCGAAACGCCCGAGACCGGCGCCGACTTTACCTACGGCGATGCGCTGTCCACGACGTTTAAGGTGTTGTCGCCGGCCGATGCCTATCGCAAAAACGAAGAGACCGGCATGTGGACTGACATGTCTGGCGACGCCGAATTTATGGCCGACAAGGTTGCCGACGGTATCGACGTGCACATTGTGGGCGTGGTGCGACCCAACGAGACCGCCAACGCGAGTGCGTTGTCTCCGGGCATTGCCTATACGCATGCTCTGACTCGCCAGCTTATGGAGCGCGCCGCCGATTCGCAGATTGTGCAAGAGCAGCTTGCCCACCCCGAGACGGATGTCTTTACGGGCAAGTCTTTCGATGAGCTGCAAGGCGAGGCCAAGCAAGGCGTGGATCTGGGCAGCATGTTCAGTGTGGACGAGGCAGCGCTCAAGAGCGCGTTCTCGTTCGATACGTCTGCACTCTCGGGTGCGGCCGGCGGTATGGACCTTTCTGGTATCGACTTATCCGGGCTGGACATTGACCTTTCGGGCGTTGGTAAGGACATCGACTTTAGCGACATCATGGCAAAAGCGCCAACCCCAGATTTCTCGGGCATCTTTGACGGTCTGGAACTCACGCCCGAGCAAATGCAGCAGGTGGGAACACTAGCCAACCAGCTGTTTGAGGGCTTTTTGCAGTCTGATCAGTTTAGGGCGCTGTCACCCGAAGATCTTAAAGACGCGTCAAAGCTCGCTGCCGCATTCTCGACGTATCTTGAGAATGATACTGCGGCCCAGCAAATCCTGGCCCAGCTCAAAGCGCTCGGCGGCGATGCTCTGGCCGAGCGCCTGCAGCAGGCGATGACCGACTATGTCCAAAAGCAGCTGGCTCCGTATCTGCAACAGGCAATGGACCAGGTGACCAAGACAATCAGCGACCAGATAGCGACAACGGTATCGTCCCAGCTTAAAGCGGGCGCGGCAGGGCTCATGGGTCAGATGGCGACGCAGATGTCTTCGAGTTTTGCCAACCTGGCGAGCGCCATGCACGTGGATGGGAGTGCCTTTGCTCGTGCTATCCATTTCAACATGGACGCCGAGGACCTGAGCTCGCTCATGATGAGCTATGCGAAGGCATCGAAACTCACCTACGACAACAACCTGACCACGCTGGGCTATGCAGACGAGGCAGACCCCATCTCGGTCAAGATTTTCCCGCGTGACTTTGAGGCTAAGGAGCGTGTGCTCGATCACATCGATGCGTACAACAAGCAGGTCAAAGCCGTCGGCCACGATGAGCAGGCGATCTCGTACACCGACTACATGGGTATCATCATGGGCTCGGTGACCGACATCGTGAACACCATCAGCTTGGTGCTCATCGCATTCGTGAGTATCAGCCTGGTGGTGAGCTCCATCATGATCGGCATCATCACCTACATCAGCGTGCTGGAACGCAAAAAGGAGATTGGCATCCTGCGTGCGATTGGCGCGTCGAAGCGCAACGTGGCCAACGTATTCAATGCCGAGACCTTTATCGAGGGCCTCATCGCCGGCGTCTTTGCCATTGTCGTTGTGATGGCCGTGAGCTTTCCGGTTAATGCCTGGGCGCTTGCTGCCAAACAGGTGCCCAATCTGATGAGCCTGCCCGTGCGGGATGCGCTGGTGCTCATTGCAATTTCAGTACTGCTGACGGTTGTCGCTGGCCTGCTGCCGGCCCGCAGCGCATCCAAAAAAGATCCCGTTGAGGCCCTGCGCTCCGAATAATGTGACAAAGGGACAGTCCCTTTGTCACATTCATCTCCCTGCACCTAGTTCGTTTTGCCCATCAGCGTGATGCGGATGGTTGGATGGGTGTACTCGTCAAACTCGTCCTCGGGATCCGTGTCAAACGAGTAATACGCTTTGATGGGGTCGTCACTCGTCCTGATAGAGATTCTCTCGTAGAGCGAGCCGTTCAAAAAAGCCTGCCTAAACTCTTCGGGGAGCTTCTGCGGTGCTAGGAGCTCGGGGCTTGCGGTCTTGACGTCTATGGTTTGGACAACAGAGGAAAGCGCGTCAAGGTCGAGCTCGATACGGGCAAGGTTGTCCTCGAGGCTCGCGTCGGGGTCAATCTCTGCCGCGTAGCTCACTTCCGTGAGCGTTCCCTTGTTGTCAAAATCCATGTACGTATAGGTCTTTTGGGTATCGGAGTCGCCGTCGTGCAGATAACCGCGGACGTGATAGCCGTAATCTTGATATCGCTCGTAGGGGTCATCGGCGGACACGTACTCGCATGAGGGCTCTAATGCCTTGCGAGCAATGGCGATCTGCTCAGCCGC
>CABSMB010000134.1 GCA_902478705.1 uncultured Collinsella sp.
GCGTCAGATGTGTATAAGAGACAGCGCCAAGCGTTATCGTGTCTGGGCCACGAAGGGCAATTTCAACAACCTGATCGGCATGCCGCTCACGGTGCTTTCCGCTCCGGCCGATACCGAGGTTCTGGTGCTCGAGATGGGCATGAACCATTTTCATGAGATTGAGCGCCTGTCCCAGTCTGCCAACCCCAATCTAGCCATCGTGAGCAAGATCGGAACCTCCCACATCGGTATCCTGGGCAGCCGCGAGAACATCGCCCGCGCCAAGTCCGAGATTGTCCAGGGCATGTGCGCCGCCGGCGACTTCTCGCCGTTGCTGGTTTTGGGCGGCGAAGACGACTTTACACCGTTCATTCGCGATACGTTCGCCCAGCCTGCGGGTATTGACGTGATGCTGGCCGGTGTCTCGGACGACGACGAGGTCCGCGCGCGCGACATCCGCGTCGACGACGAGGGCCATCCGGTCTTTACGCTCGACTTTGGTCAGGGCGACACGGTCGATACCATGCTGGCCATTCCCGGCGTGCAGTCCGTGCCCAATGCCGTCAAGGCCGCCGCGGTCGCCTATCGTCTGGGCGTGACGACCGAGCAGATCGATGCTGCCTTTAGGGGCCTTACGATCACCGGTCACCGTCAGGAGATCAAGCGCGCCAAGAGCGGAGCGCGCATCATCGACGACTCCTATAACGCCAGTGCCGAGTCTATGGCTGCCGGCCTCGATTTGCTGTGCTCGCTCATCTGTGACGGTTCGCGCATGGCGATCCTGGGCGAGATGGGCGAGATGGGCGACGAGGCTCCCCGCATGCATGAGCTCGTGGGCGCCTATGCCGCCGCCAAGAAGCTCGACATGCTCGCGTGCGTCGGCGGCGAGCTGGCTCAGCTCATGGCCGATGCCGCACGTATGATGGGTATGGATGAGGACCGCATCCAGGTGTTCTCCGATTATCAGCAGGTGCTCGACCGCATGGGCGGAGCGCTTGAAAATCATGATGTTGTACTGGTCAAGGGTTCCCGTTTTGTTGAGCTCGACCGCTTTGTGGAAGGTGTGTGCTAGCCCATGTTCGGCAATCCCTCGTATCCTACGTATCAGGCCTTTTTGGGACTTGGCATCGCTGCCGCCATTGCGTTGCTGCTTATGCCGTGGTGGATCAAGCTGCTGAAGGTCGAGGGTATCGGCCAACAGGTCCGAGCCGACGGCCCCAAGCGTCATTTGATTAAACAGGGTACGCCGACCATGGGCGGCGTCATCATCCTTGTCGCGATCTCGCTGACCTGCCTGCTGATGGGCAAGCTCACCACCGAGCTTGTGCTCGTGCTGCTTGCCACGCTGGCCACCGGCGTTCTGGGTCTCATCGACGACCTGACCTCTGTCACGCATGGTCGCTCGCTCGGCCTGACGCCTCACGCCAAGATGATCGGTCTGACCATCATCTGCGTCACCTTTACCGTGCTCGCCGTCAATTGGTGCGGCGTCGCCCCCGAGATTCGTTTTCCCGGCGGCCTGACGATTGACCTCGGTGTTCTTTCGACCACCATCTGCGGCCTTTCGTTCCCGTGGCTCTACATTGTATTTTGCTGGCTGATGATCGCTGGTCTTTCCAATGCCGTGAACCTGACCGATGGTCTGGACGGCCTTGCCGGCGGCACTTCCATGATCGCCATGCTCGCCATGGCCGCTATGGCGTTTTTGCACGGTGACGTGAACCTGTCCATCTTCTGCACGGCGTGCGCCGGTGCCTGCCTGGGCTTTTTGTGGTTCAACTGCTACCCGGCGAGCATCTTTATGGGCGATACCGGCTCGCTTGCCCTGGGTGCCGCTTTTGCCTGCACCTCCATCATGACCAACACCGAAGTCGTTTCCCTCATCATCGGCGGTCTGTTTATCGTCGAGACTCTGTCGGTCATGATTCAGGTTGTCTATTTCCACTTTACGCACAAGCGCGTCTTCCTTATGGCGCCCATTCATCATCATTTCGAAAAGAAGGGCTGGGCCGAGACCAAGGTCGTTATCCGTTTTTGGATTATCGCCGCGGCCTTTGGCGCCGTTGGCCTCGCCCTGTTCTTCCAGTTGGGATAGTGGTCTTTCATGCCTCTTGCTGATGTCTTTAGCCTGCTTGTTTTGGGGCAGGGTAAATCCGGTCTCGATGTCGCCCGTTGGGCGTTGGCTCACCCCGAGCGCGTGAGCGCTACGACCGTGTATGGCGGCAGTAGCTCCGAGCCCAATGACGCCACACGTGCGCTCGAGGCGCAGGGCGCGTCGTTTGTCTACGGCACCGAGCAGGTCGAGGGTGCCTATGACGTGTGCGTGACCTGCCCGGGTATCTCGGAGTTCTCGGCCTTCTTTAAGGCCGGGCGTGAGCATGCCGCTCAGATTATGGGCGAGCCCGAGTTTGCCTATCGCCTGTCTCCCCAAAATTGGATTGCAATCACGGGCACCAACGGCAAGACAACTACCACGTCGCTGACCGATTATCTGCTCAAGGCCGCCGGTGAAGCCAGCGTGGCCGTCGGCAATATCGGTGAGCCGCCGGTGAACGAGATCGACGGCCGCGCACACAATGAGTGGTTTGTGGCCGAGCTGTCGAGTTATCAGATTGCTACGACCGCCGAGCTTCATCCTCGCGTGGCGGTACTGCTCAACATCACGCCCGACCACCTGGGCTGGCACAAGAGCCACAAGAACTATGCGCTTGCCAAGATCAAGTTGTTCGAGAATATGGTCGACGACGACCTCGTGGTTATCGATGTTGAGGATGCCGGCATCCATGAGTTCGATGAGTACATCTACACGCCGGGTCGCCGCATCTGCAAGGTCGCTTTTGACGAGCCCGAGGGTGCAGACGCCGCCTTTGTGCGCGACGGCAAGATGGTCGTCCGCCTGAAGGGTGTCGAGACTCAGCTTGTCGCCACGTCCGAGCTCAAGATCTCGGGCCATCACAATGTCATCAATGCCTTATGCGCTGCCACGGCTGCTCTGGCCGTCGGTGCCGATCCCGAGGGCATTTGCCGCGGTCTGGCATCGTTCCAGCCGCTCGAACACCGCGTGGAACCCTGTGGCGAGATCGATGGCGTGCGCTACGTCAACGATTCCAAGGCAACGAACACCGACGCGGTCGAAAAGGCCCTGACGGCGTTTCCCGACGACGATGTGATTTTGCTGCTCGGCGGCCACGATAAAGGTACGCCGCTTGCGGACTTTGCCCGCGTCGTTATGGACAACGTGCGCTCGGTCGTTTGCTTTGGCGATGCGCGCGAGCGCTTTACTGCCGCTATGGACGAGGCCGATGTCGATGGTGACGTGGATATCGCCCAGGCCGATGATCTGCGCGATGCCGTTGACGTTGCCCGCTCGCTCTCGAGCCGCGGCGACGTGATCCTGCTTTCGCCCGCCTGCTCTTCGTTCGACGAGTTCTCGGGCTACGAGGAGCGCGGTCGCGTGTTTAAGGACTACGTGGCCCAGCTTGCCGCAGCAGCGAAATCGCAAACGGAATAGGGGTTGCCGGTGAGAGAGGAGAGCCCCCGAAGTGATATGAGGAGGCCCGACTCGGACCGCGCTTCCTCGCTGCGTAGCACGCCGCGTTCCGGACGCGGCGGGCAGACGTTCGGTGAGCGCTATATTGCCGGCGTCCCCGCCCGCATCATGCGCCCCCGTTTGATATTTATGGCTTGCCTGTTTAGCTTGGTTTGCTTTGGCTTGCTGATGGTGTACTCGGCATCTTCGGTCGAGGCGATGCACGAGAATGGTTCGGCGACGTTTTTCCTGTTTCGACAGGCCGCGTTTGCTGGAGTTGGCGTGCTGGCCATGGTTGCCATCGTGCGCATCTTGCCGGACAGTTGGTTTGGGGAAGACGTGCTCAGGATCTTCCTCATGGGCATGATGGGGCTACTGGTTCTGGTGTTCTTTATGGGTAGCGGCAGTCGTGGCGCCACGCGCTGGCTCAACATCGCCGGTATTCAGTTCCAGCCGTCTGAGTTTTTAAAGCCGTTCGCCATCGCGTATTCGGCCATCATGCTCGACCGCATCTTTTCGCCCGGCGGCAACATCAACGAGTTTCTTCGCAACATGGGCGTCTACCTGGGCATTTCGCTCTTTCTAATCTTTGTTCAGCCCGATTTTGGCACCGTTCTGATCATCTTGCTGACCCTCATGTGCATGGCGTTGTTTGCGGGATTGGACCCCAAATATATCGTTTGGACGGTCGTTGCCGGCATCGCCGTCATTGCGATCGCCCTTATCGCCGAGCCGTATCGTATGACGCGTGTCGAGGTTGCTTGGAATCCTTGGGCAGACGAATATGGTGACGGCTATCAGGCCACGCTTGCCATTATGGCGTTTGCCTCGGGCGGCCTGTTCGGTCGCGGTATCGGTAACTCCACCATGAAGTACTCGTATTTGCCCGAGGCGCATAACGACTACATCTTGGCTATTATCGGCGAGGAAGTTGGCTTTATCGGGACTGTGCTGTTCTTCTTGGTGTTTGCGATGCTGATCTACTCGGCGTTTCGCATTGCCGAGCAGGCGACCGACCGTCGCGGAGCACTTATGGCATCGGGTTCCGCGGTCATCCTTGCGGTGCAGTTTTTGATCAACGCGCTGGGCATTCTCAATGTGTTTCCCATGACGGGAAAGCCGCTGCCGTTTATTAGCTACGGTGGCTCGTCGATTATCGTGTCGCTTATGCTCGCCGGTCTGATCCTGCACGTTTCGTATG
>CABSMB010000135.1 GCA_902478705.1 uncultured Collinsella sp.
AGATGTGTATAAGAGACAGCGCCACATCGAGGCCCAAACCTTCAGTGTCGACCTGCCCGAGTACTGGGATGGTAGGGTGACAGCAGAAGTCGACGGAGATGTGATAGGGCTGTACTCGACTGCCTTTCCAGATAAAGAGCTTGGATATCTTGCCATGAAAAATGAACCGTATGGAAACGCGGGAGATATCGAGTGCGGCCGTATTCGCGACATCAAGCTCGACGAAAACCACTATGTAAAACTAGTAATTTATCGTTGGGCCTTTGATGCGGGGCAAGACCATTTATCAAAAGCTGAATATCGTCTTAACTTGTGTTCAGATGATGCCGCACGCGAGATAGTCGACCTCCAATCGTTGGGGACAATCTCCTACGACTCCATTCTTGCTGATATGGTTGCGGCAAATGACGCTAATGTCGCAGCGGTATGCTGGCCAGACGACATCTTTGCCAACGCCCTCGCCCCGACCGTGAAGCTCCTCTAGCTTCTTCTATGCCTCCCCTAAACAAAAAGCCGGGGTGCCTCCACACAGAAGGCACCCCGGCTTATTTATTGCCAATGCGAGAACGGCCGCTCTCAAGGTAAGGCCAAAGCAAAATGCCTTAGGCCAAGAACTCCTTGGTGGTCGCCACGATGTTGGCGGCGTCCAGGCCGTACTTGTGCAGGAGCTCGGCACCCGGGCCGGACTCGCCGAAGGTGTCGTTGACGCCAATCTTCTTAAGCGGCGTCGGGCACTGCTCGCACAGGACATCGGCAACGGCGCTGCCCAGGCCACCGATCACGGAGTGCTCCTCGACGGTCACGACGTGGCCGGTCTTGGTGGCGCTCTTGACGATCAGGTCGGCATCGATGGGCTTGATGGTGTGCATGTTGATGACCTCGGCATCGATGCCCTCGGCAGCAAGCTGCTCAGCGGCCTCGAGCGCCTCGCCGACCATCAGGCCGCAGGCGATGATGGTGACGTCGGTGCCCTCGCGCATGACGATGCCCTTGCCCAGCTCGAACTTGTAGGTCTCGGAATCGTTGATGACCGGCGAGGCCAGACGGGCGAAGCGCATGTACACGGGGCCGTCGCACTCGTAGGCGGCGCGCGTCACGGCGCGGGCCTCGACGTCGTCGGCGGGAACAATCACGGTCATGCCGGGGATGACGCGCATGAGGGCGATATCCTCGCAGCACTGGTGCGTGGCACCATCCTCGCCCACCGAGATACCGGCGTGCGTGGCACCGATCTTAACGTTAAGGTGCGGATAGCCGATGGAGTTGCGGACCTGCTCAAAGGCGCGGCCGGCGGCAAACATGGCAAAGCTGCTCGCGAAGGCGACGCGGCCGGTGGTTGCGATACCGGCGGCAACACCCATCAGGTTGCTCTCGGCGATGCCCACATCGAAGAAGCGATCGGGGCAGGCGGCCTTGAACTTGCCGGTCTGCGTGGCGGCGGCCAGGTCGGCGTCGAGGACCACAAAGTCATCGTGCTCGTTGGCGAGCTCGACGAGGGCCTCGCCGTAGCTTACGCGCGTGGCGATTTTCTTGACGTCTGCCATCCTAGAGCTCCTCTCCGGCGGCCGTGAGCTCTGCCATGGCCTGCTCAAACTGTTCATCGTTGGGGGCCTTACCGTGCCAGCCCACCTGGTTCTCCATAAAGGAGACGCCCTTGCCCTTCATGGTCTCGGCGATAATGGCGGTCGGCTGACCCTTGGTAGCGCGGGCCTCGGCAAAGGCGGCGCGGATCTGGTCGAAGTCGTTGCCGTCGGCGAGCTCCACCACATGGAACTTGAAGGCGCGGAACTTGTCGGCGAGCGGCATGGGGTCGTTGACCTCCTCGACGGGGCCGTCGATCTGCAGGCCGTTGTGGTCGACGATCACGCAGAGGTTGTCGAGCTGCTGGTTGCCGGCAAACATGGCGGCCTCCCAGACCTGGCCCTCCTCGCTCTCGCCGTCGCCCAGCAGGGCGTAGGTGCGATAGTCGTCGCCCCAGTGTTTGGCGGCAACGGCCATGCCCACGGCGGCGGAGATGCCCTGGCCGAGCGAACCGGTGGACATGTCGACGCCCGGGGTGTCGTTCATGTTGGGATGGCCCTGCAGGTGGCTGCCGATATGGCGCAGCGTCTCGAGGTCCTCCTTGGGGAAGAATCCGCGCTCGGCGAGCACGGCGTACAGACCAGGCGCGCAGTGACCCTTGGAGAGCACGAAGCGATCGCGGTCGGCCTTGCGGGGGTCGGCCGGGTCGACGTTCATTTCCTCAAAGTACAGATAGGTCATGATGTCGGCAGCACCGAGCGAACCGCCCGGATGGCCGGACTTGGCAGCGTGCACACCGGTGACGATGCCCTTCCTTACCTCGTTGGCAACCTTTTTGAGCTCTTCGTCGCTCATTGTGCCTTCCTTTCATCCTCTTTAGACAAGATGCGCACGGCACAGAAGGTCGTCCCAACCCAGCCGCGATGCACGTACGTCATTCATTATGCTGGAAACTGGAAGCTTTACCAGAGTATTTATCATTATTTGAGCAATTTAGCAGGCAGAACCGCTGATGAAACGGTTTATCAATGTGAACGTCTTTTGGATGGAACGCAGTCGACCCTACGCGTTAATGTCCTTGAATCCCTCGCCGAAGGTCTCCGTAACGTCGGCGACCGTCACAATGGCACGCGGGTCGCGCTCGCGCACAATGGTCTTGAGCGTGTTGAGCTCGCGACGGCTCACAATGACCATGATCACCGGCTTCTCGGCACCCGAGTACATGCCGGTCGCCTTAAACTTGGTGCAGCCGCGACCCAGGCCATACATGATGTCGGCCGCAATATCGGGAAACTTGTCCGAGATGATGAGTACCATACGGCGTCTGTTGCCGCCGTCGACCACGGCATCAATCACGTAGCCGCTAATGACCATCGAAAGGCCCGCATACAGCGCGTTTTCGACCGAGAAGACCGGGGCCGACAGCGCGCACACGGCAACATCGATCGCCATGACGGTCGAGCCAACCGGCAGCGATGTGTTGCGCGAGATAATCTGACCGATGGTGTCTGAGCCGCCAGTGTTGGCACCGGCGCGCAGCACCATGCCGTAGCCGATGCCCGTGATAATGCCGCCCCACATAGCGGGCAGCATCAGGTCGGCATGTGCCAGCGGCGCCACAAACGGAGCGAACAGGTCGGTGAAAAAGCCCAGCAGCACAAAGCCCGTCGCCGTCTGGACCACGTAGAACATGCCGCCCTCGCGCATAACGACCAGCAGCAGCAAGGCATTCATCACGATGGTCTGGATACCGACGGGAAGCGATATGCCATGCGAGGCGCCGACCGCCTGAATAATGGTGGCGAGGCCCGTAACGCCGCCGGCGGCAAGGCCGCTGGGAATCAAAAACAGGTCCGTCGCGATAGCTGCCAGGGCGCAGCCAAACATGATCTTGGGCAAGTCATGAAAGAAGTTCATCGAAAGAATGCGCTTGATGTCCAGACGATATGCCATGCTGCCTCCCTCAAAAAAGCGCACCCAAACGAGTGCGCTTTGAACTTCTTGCTGCATTCGATTCTACCGATTCACCGAGCAAATACCACCCCTGCGAAGTGTTCGCATCGACCCGGAGCCTATCATGTGCCTAGGCGCCCGAGCCTTCCGCATCGGCGTTGCCGGTCGCCCAGCGATGGTAGCCGATCACAAACGGATCCAGATCGCCATCGTCGAGAACGGCCTCGACGTTGCTGGTCTCCACGCCCGTACGCAGGTCCTTGACCATCTGATACGGGTAGAGCACGTAGCTGCGAATCTGGTTGCCAAAACCGATCGTGGTCTTTGGCCCGCGAATCTCGTCGAGTGCCTCGGCGCGCTTCTCGAGCTCGATCTCGTACAGACGGGCCTTGAGAATCTGCATGCACGCGGCCTTGTTTTGAATCTGGCTGCGCTCGTTTTGGCAAGTGACAACGATGCCGCTGGGAAAATGCGTCACGCGTACGGCGGAGTCGGTGGTGTTGACGCCTTGGCCGCCCGGGCCGCTCGCGTGATACACGTCCACGCGGATATCGTCGGGACTGATCTCGATGTCGATATCGTCAGGCAGCACGGGGATGACCTCGACGCCGGCAAACGTGGTCTGGCGGCGCTTCTTGTCGTCGGTGGGGCTAATGCGCACCAAGCGGTGCACACCGGCCTCGGCACGCAGCATGCCAAACGCGTCCTTGCCCTCGACGGTAAAGGTCGCACGGTCGATGCCGATGACCTCAGCCGCGGGGCAGTCGTTAATGGTGACCTTCCAGCCGCGACGTTGGCAGTACTTCATGTACATCTTAAAGAGCATGAAGGTCCAGTCCTGCGCCTCCAGGCCACCCTGTCCGGGCTTGATGGTCACAATCGCGTCGCCGTGATCGAACTCACCGGTAAACCAGCTCGAAAGCTCGAGCTCGTCGATAGCGCGGGCCAGGCGTTCTGCCGTAGCGGCAGCCTCCTCGCGCAATGCGGCGGCATCGGGGTCGTCGCCCATCTCCTCGGCAAGCTCAAGCGCCGCGCGGGCGTCAGATAGCTCGCCGCGCGCGGTATCCACGGCAGCGATATCTTCCTTGGCGCGAGCGATCTCCTCCATGGTGGCGCGAGCGGCGTCGGCGTCATCCCAAAAGCCGGGGGCCACGCTTTTGGCCTCGAGCTCAGTCACGCGCGTGCGC
>CABSMB010000136.1 GCA_902478705.1 uncultured Collinsella sp.
AGACAGCTCGACGGTTGCGCGCTTCTTCTGCAGCGGGTAATCCGGGGCGCTGACGCCTTCGACCTCGATGGAGGTAGCAGAAAGCTCGAAGGGCTGGGGCGCATCGGGGGTCAGCTTAACGGTGCCGCTGCAGATGAGGGCGGCCGAGACGTTTTGATGGGCGATCTCGTCGTAGTTGTCGAGCGCCTCGCGGTTCATGACGACCTGCAGGTCGCGGAAGCAGCTGCCGTCGTTGAGCGTAACGAAGCCAAAGTTCTTCATGTCGCGGACGGACTTGACCCAGCCGGCAACGGTGACGGTCTGGCCACCGAGCGACTCGGCATCGGCATAGAGCTGCGCGATTTTGGTGCGGTTCACGTATCCTCCCATAACGGTTGTACGGATTATTTCCAAACAGTTAACCATTCTAACCCGCGAGTGGGGGCGTAGCAAAACGTCAGGCGTGATGTATGGGCGTGACGTGGGCGCCGCGCAAGCGTCGATTTCGCGGTGTCTAGTGCCCGCAGATGGCTTGGCGTATGAGAGCAGCGTAGGTGTCGATTCCCGCCTGGGTGAGGTGTGTGCCGTCGTCGACAAGGTATTCGCTGTGGCCCTCTGAGGCACCGTTCCAGTCGATGACGCCGGCGTTGTCGTTTTGGGCGCAGACGTCACGAATCGTCTGGTTATTGCGGTCCTGTAGCTCGAGCGGTACGCGCACGGTCACAAAGTAGATGGGCTTGCCGCCCACGGCATTGATCACGTCCTGCACCTGCTGGGGGTCGCGGATGAGGCCGTTGGTGCCAAGCGCGCAGATGACCACGCTTGGATCGTAGTTGGCACTGTCCTGTGCATAGACATCCTGGAAGGTGTAGAACTGGCGGCTCACCACGCCGTCGATGTACGCGTTGGGAAGCGCCGCCTGAATACCGGACTGTGCGCCCGCAGTGACTGAGTCGCCGATCATGAGCACGCGTGCGTCGCAGGTTCCGGTTGCCTCGTCGTAGGTAAAGCTCCTCCAGTCAAGGTTCTTGGGGACCTTTTCGGCGATAGGTCCCTCTTTGGGTTTTTGCTTGGTTGCGTCATCGGATGCGGTGTCGCTGGGCTGGGAATCTTTACCGGATGCAGGCTCGGCGCCCTTGTCGTTGGCTCCGTTGTCCTGGGGCGAGGTCGCGTTCTGGGCAAGCTCGGGACGGAGCTGCTCGGCGCGGGCGGTGGCGATGCCTGCCCAGTCAAGCGGCGCGAAGGCAAGTGCGGCGACGCATACGGCGCCAAGCGCGGGGAGCACTATGGCGGGCGCGAGGACGTGCTTTCTTGCCGTGCTGTCCTGTTGGGCCGGCTTGTGGGACCAAGGGCGTTCGACCAGGCGATAGAAAACCTCGGCTACCGCAAGAATCAGTACAAGCTGTAATACCTGCTCCCACCAGGCGATGCGGGTAGTGCGGGTTGCGGGGTTCATAAGAAGCAGTAGGGGATAGTGCACCAGATAGACCGAGAACGAGCGCTGGCCCAGCCAGACGAGCGGCTTGACCGACAACAGACGACGCACGATGCACTCTGTATTCTGCACGCAGATGATGAGGAGTCCGGTGAGCAGGGCAAACAGCAAAAAGCCGCCGCGGTAGAGCCAAGCGCTCTCTCCGGTCAGCATGAGTGCGCCGGCTATAACGGCAACGAGCCACGCGATAGAAATCGCGTTGACCTTTGAGATGCCCTTGTTGGCGCCGGGGGTATGGATGTCACCGCTCAGCATCTCGCGCAGACGCGGCGCGGCGATGGCGGCTAAGGCTCCGCATAGAAGCTCGGCGGCACGGGCGTCGGTTCCGTAGTAGACGCGCGATGTGTCGGCGGTGGGATTAAACATGAGGACCATGGCTGCCGTCGATACAAGCGCGAATGCGATCGTGATGCCGATGGCGGTGTTGCGCGACCTGGTTTTGCTGCACAGCGCCATAAGGATGACCGGCCATACCAGATAGAACTGCATAGTGACAGCGCAGAACCACAGGTGCGTGAGCGGCGAGGGGAGTCCCGCAGCGGCGAAATACGAGACGTTGCGGAAGATGTAGAACCAGTTGCTCAAAAAGAGTGCCGATGGCAGGGCGTCCTGTTGCACCTTAGGGAGTAGGCTCGGGGCCGCGATGTAGGTGGCGACGGCGGTAAGCGCGATGGTCACGACGATCGGCGGCATCATGCGCGCAATGCGGCGGCAGATATAGCTTGGGTACGAGAATCCGTCGCGTGCCGTGGCCCGCATAATGCTTTTGGTGGCGAGATAGCCACTCAGCGTAAAGAAGAGTGTAACGCCCAAAAAACCGCCGGTCAGGCGGCTGGGGCGAAGGTGATATAGGACGACGCCGGCGATGGCGAGGGCGCGGAGCCCGTCGAGCGCGACGATGCGTTGGTTGCGTTGAGGCGCGGCATGTGCGGCGCCCGTGGGTGTGTTTTGCATCGATCTTCCTCCAATGTCGACCTAGCAGTCTAGCGCTCTGCGCGGACAAAGGAAGGGGGTTCGTGCGGTTGAACAACATGCCGCGGGACGATGCCTCGCTACGCAAAAGCCGCACCTGCGTTGATGCTCAGCTGCCTATATAGAAACGTTTCAGAACCTCTACATAGGCAAAAACAACAACACAGATGCGGCAAAGATGCACGGGTGGTTGAGCCTTTATGCGATGATGCTCGGCTACTTGGTCTTGGCAACCAGCAGCGGATCGCCAAGCTTGACGAGCGGGTTGCCCCCGATAAGCGTGCCGGACTCGCCGACGTGGTCGATGCTCTTGAGGCGATCGAGCTCAGAGATGATGACGGTCACGATGTCCTCGTGACCAGCGGCCTTGATGGCGTCGCGGTCGAAGCTGATGAGCGGCTGGCCCGCCTTGACCACATCGCCCATCTCGACAAAGCGAGCAAAACCCTTGCCGTTCATTTCCACGGTGCCCAGGCCAACATGGATGAACACGCGTAGGCCGTCCTCGGTAATCATGCCGATGGAGTGGTTGGTGACGGTGGTGGCGCCGATACGGCCGTTGGCGGGGGCGTAAATGGTGCCGGTAATGGGCTCGATGCCGTAGCCCTGGCCGAGCATGCCCGAGGCGATGGTCTCGTCGGGAACCTCACTCAGATTGACAAGCACGCCGTTGACGGGAGCGTAGATGACGCCTTCGCGGGTGGCGAAGCTTGCTGCGGGCGGAACGGACGCCTCGCCCGACGAAGTGAACGTGGACTTGAGCGAATCGAGCAGACCCATAGATGCCTCCAACGTATCAGGCGCGCATGTTGCACGCGTGTGGTTTGCCGGAAACGTTTCGTACGTGTTTCCCAGCACGGTCAGCGCCCCTATTTTACGCTGCCTAACGATACCTCTGAACAGCGATTTTGTGATATATCAGTTGAAGGCCAACTTATTGCGGGGGTGTTTCTGCGCCGCGGGTTCAAGTGGGGTACGCTAAGGTGCGAAAAACGAGTGCGCACGAATCGCACGGAGGGAGCACCTATGATTATTGAGAACCATGCGCTGTGGGGCGAGGAGCCGACCGAGGATTATCCGGCGACGTTTACGTATCTGGGTGCCGAGCCGCTGCCCGACAAGCCCAATGGCCGCCGCCCCGCGGTGATCATCTGCGGCGGAGGCGGGTTTACGCATATCGCTCCGCACGAGCAGGACCCGGTGGCGTTTGCATTTTTGGACCGCGGCTACCAGGCCTTTGTGCTCAACTATGTGACGAGCGCCACGGGCGACGTGAGCTTTCCGCGCCCGCAGGCGGACCTCGCCAAGATGGTCGCTACCGTGCGCGCCAACGCCGACGAGTGGCATGTCGATCCCAAGCGCGTGTGCATCGTGGGTTTCTCGGCGGGCGGCATGATCTGCGCCTCGTTGGCAACGCAGTGGAAGACCGGACCCTTCGCGGGTCTTGCCGGGGCTCGTCCGGAGGATATTCGTCCCGACGCCGTGGTGCTGGGCTATCCGTTGCTCGACCTTGCCTATGTGCGCGATATGCAGACGCGCGACCCGCGCATCGACCTGCGCGTGCCCAAGACGGGTGGCAAGACGGGGCGCGATTTGCTCAACGACTATCTGTCGATGGTGACGGGCGGCGAGGCGACCGATGAGCACCTGGCCGACATTTGCCCTACCACGCACGTTTCGCGCCAGATGCCCCCGACCTTTGTATGGGGCGTTTCGGACGACAAGACGGCGCCGGTCGCGCAGGTCTACCCGTTTGCGCAGCGCATGGCCGAGGAAGGCGTTGCATGCGAGATGCACGTCTTTGACCAGGGTGGCCACGGCCTTTCGCTCGGCAACGCCAATACCGCGGTCGACAACGAGGACAAACAGGTTTCAGTCCGTCCCTGGATCCGTCTGGCCTTCCGCTTCCTGGAGCGCCATCTGTAAGAGGACGGACATCCCCTCAATAACTTGCGGTGAAATAGCTCCTATTTAAGGCCTCAACCAGCCCAAGCGGGAACTATTCCACCGCAACTTTGTTTTTGATGCCCCGCCCGGAAACTGCATCCCGGTTTTGCCTTCGAAGGCGGGCCGCAGTTTCCCATAGAGCCTCGACTGGGAAAGCGCGTCCCGTTTCGAGCGGGGATTCCGGGATATATTTTCCGAAAGAGGTCTGTTTGGGAAACCTTATCCCGTTTCGAGCCAGAATTCTGGGACGCAGCTTCCCCGAG
>CABSMB010000137.1 GCA_902478705.1 uncultured Collinsella sp.
GATGTGTATAAGAGACAGCCCCAGCGCTTTGGTGAGTACCTCGAGATGTTCGTCGACCTTCAGATTGAAATCCACGGCTACACCTCCCCGCTGCTCAACCGTCAGCGCGACAAGTTCGCCCGCATGATCGACAGCCTTGATCAGCTCAATGCCACCACGCGCTACAACCTTCAGGAGCGTCTGGACGGTATGACCAAGGAGTTCAAGGTCTGCCACGGCGACTTCAACCCCTCCAACGTCATCGTCGGCGACGACGGCCAGCTCTATGTGTGCGACTGGGCACACGCTACCCAGGGCTCCCCTGCTGCCGACGTTGCCACCACCTACCTGCTCTTTGCCCTCAACAGCAAAGACCAGGCCGAGGCCTACCTGGAGCTCTACTGCGACCGCGCCGACATGCCCATGCAGGTCGTGCGTCAGTGGACGAGCATCGTCGCCGCTTCCGAGCTCGCTCGTAAGCGCAACGTGAACGATGAGTTCCTGAAGAACTGGATCGACGTCGTCGATTATCAGTAACATCTGAGCGATTTATTTCGCATCGGAGGCACAAAGGAAACCCCGCAGCTCGCATGGGCTGTGGGGTTTCCTTTTAGCGATTGAGTACGTCGAGAAGATAAAAGGACGACCCCGCATCTCCCCTATCTGGAGAAATGCAGGGCCGTCCCGTATATCGATCCCGTATATCGAACTACAAGCGAAATCGTCGATTAACGGCGTGCCGCCTTCACCAGCTCGGCAACCTTGGTGACAACCTCGTCGATCGCCACGTCCTCACGCTCGCCGGTAGCACGGTCCTTGAGCTCCACCGTGCCATTCTTGAGGCCGCGCTTACCCAGAACGACCTGATACGGGAAGCCCATAAGGTCGTTGTCGGCAAACTTAAAGCCAGGACGCTCGTCACGGTCGTCGACGACGACCTCGATACCCTCGGCGCACAGACCATCAACGATCTGCTCGCAGACGGTAGCGCACTCCTCCTTCTTGGGGTCGAGCGGAATCATAGCAACCTCGTACGGGGCAACGGAGACCGGCCAGACGATGCCGTGCTCGTCGTTGTGCTGCTCCACGACGGCAGCGAGCGAGCGAGACACGCCCACGCCGTAGCAACCCATGATAAGCGGCTTCTCCTTGCCGTCCTCATCCATAAAGGTGGCACCCATGGCCTCGGAGTACTTGGTGCCCAGCTGGAAGACCTGGGAGACCTCGATACCGCGAGCAGCAGAGAGCGGCTTGCCGCAGTGCGGGCAGGGATCGCCGGCGACGACGGTAACCAGGTCGGCCCACTCGTCGACGGTAAAGTCGCGCTCGGGGCAGGCACCGGTAAAGTGATAATCGACCTCGTTGGCACCGCAGGCCCACTGCTTGGACTCGCGCAGGCTCTCGTCGCACACCAGACGGATGCCCTCGGGCAGGTTAACCGGTCCGATAAAGCCCTTATGCAGACCGTTCGCCTGAAGCTCCTCGTCGGTCATCATACGATAGCCCTTGCCAAAAACATGCTCGGCCTTGCAGTCATTGAGCTCGTGGTCGCCCGGGACAATGGCCACGACCGGCTTGCCCTCGGAGTCGATCAACGCCAGCGACTTGCGCGTACCGTTCTCGGGGAAGCCGAAGAACTTGGCGACGGCCTCGATGGTGCCCATACCCGGAGTCTCGACCTTGGTGAGCGTACCGTCGCCGGGACCCTCGGTCACAACGACCTTGGTGCTGGCAGCCTCGTCATCGGCAGCAAAGCCGCAATCGTCGCAGTAGACGAGCGAAGCCTCGCCGGCGTCGGCCAGCGCCATGTACTCGACGGAGGTGTCGCCGCCGATCTCGCCGGAGTCGGCGACAACGGGCAGAGCTTTGATGTAGCAGCGCTCGCAGATGTTGGCGTAGGCCTGCTTCATCTTGTCGTACTCCTCCTGCAGGCTCTCCTGCGTGGCAGAGAAGCTGTAGGCGTCCTTCATGATGAACTCACGGCCGCGCATCAGGCCAAAGCGGGGACGGAACTCATCGCGGAACTTGTCCTGAATGTGGTACAGGTTGACGGGCAGCTGCTTATAGGAGCGCAGCTCGTTGCGCACCAGGGCCGTGACGGTCTCCTCGTGCGTGGGGCCCAGCACAAACTCGCGACCATGACGGTCGTCAAAGCGCACAAGCTCCTTGCCATAGGCATCGATACGGCCGGACTCACGCCACAGCTCAGCATCGACCATAATGGGCATCATAAGCTCCTGGGCGCCGGCGGCGTCCATCTCGTCGCGCACGATGTTCTCGATCTTGCGAATCGAGCGCCACGCGAGCGGCAGATAGGAATACAGGCCGGCGGCCTCCTTGCGAATCATGCCGGCACGGAGCAGCAGGCGATGGCTCGCAAGCTCGGCGTCGGCCGGATCCTCTTTGAGCGTCGGCGCATAGAGCTTAGACATATACATTGCTCGGGTCATTTATTTCTCCTCAATAAGCTTGTCGACCTCGGCCATAAGCGCGTCGACAATTTGATCCTCAGCTACTTTACCAATGATTTGGCCATGCGAAAAGAGCAGGGCCTGGCCACGTCCGCAAGCAACGCCCAGGTCGGCATCAGAAGCCTCACCGGGACCATTAACGGCACATCCCATGACGGCAATCGAAAGCGGCGCGGCATAGTTCTTAAGCCGCTCGGCTACTTCCTCTGCGATGGGAATCAGGTTAACCTGGCAGCGGGCACACGTGGGGCACGAGACGATCTCGGGACCACGGCGACGCAGGCCCAGCGACTGCAAAATTCCCCAGGCGACCGGCGGCTCCTCGACCGGATCGGCCGTGAGCGAGACGCGCATGGTGTCACCGATGCCCTCAGACAGCAGGATACCGAGTCCCACCGAGCTCTTGATGGTGCCCTGCAGCTTGGTTCCGGCCTCCGTCACGCCCAGGTGAAGCGGAACGTGGGGAATCTCGCGCGACAGGGCTCGATAGGTATCGAGCGTCGTTTGCACGCTATGGGCCTTGGCCGAAAGCACAATGTTCGTAAAGCCGCGGTCTTCAAAATGCTTGACGAAACGCTCGCTCGACATCACGAGCTTTTCGGGCTGCGTGAGGTCGTCGCGCTCGGCGATATCCTGCTCAAGCGAACCGGCATTGACGCCGATACGAATCGCACAGCCAGCAGCACCCGCAGCATCGATCACCGCGTCAACCTTGGCCCAATCGCCGATATTGCCGGGATTGATGCGCAGCTTGGCAGCACCAGCCTCAACGGCACCAATGGCGAGCTTATGGTTAAAGTGGATATCGGCGACAATCGGCACCGGAGACTCGGCGCAGATGGTGCGGAAACCCTCAAGCGCGGCCTCGGTGGGCACGCTCACGCGCACGATATCGCAGCCAGCCTGCGCCAAAGCACGCACTTGCGCAAGCGTTGCCTGGGCATCAGCGGTATCGGTGCAGGTCATGGATTGGACCACCACCGGCGCGCCGTCACCGATCTGCACGCCGCCCACATGCACGGGACGCGTTAGCTCGCGAGGCAAAGGATGGGATAAAGACAATCCAACCACTCCCCTACAGAATAAATCGAAGGATGTCGGAACGAAGCATGTAGACAAACAGCAGCGCAAAGAGCGCGATGCCCACATAGCTCACAATCGTCTGGACCTTGAGCGGAAGCTCGCGGCCCGCAATCTTTTGAATGATCTCGATGACCAGCTTGCCGCCATCGAGCGGTGGGATGGGCAGCAGGTTCATAAAGCCAAGCGAGAACGAAATGAGGGCGGCAAACGAAAGGAACGTGGCAGGGCCGGCAGCAGCAGCCTGTGAGGACATAACGCTAATACCCACGATCGAAGAGGACTGATCGAGAATCTCCATCGTATGTTGCGGCTGGAGCAGGCGCATCACACCCTCCGCTGTCTGCACGACATAGGAGAACGACAGGCGAGCCGACGTGATGGGGTCTAAACGGACCACCTGCGTAGAGGCATACACACCGAGGCGCTCGTCCTCTTTGAGCGCAACCGTGGTCGTATGCTGTTTACCGTCACGCTCGTACTCGATGGCGATATCGTCCTTACCGGCAGCCTTGCCGATGGCATCGTAAACGTCCATCCAGGTAGAGCACGATACTCCGTCGACCGAAAGGATTGCGTCGCCGCCCTCGATTCCCGCCGCGGCGGCAATCGAGCCTTCGTCAACCTGGCCGATAACATTGGTATCCACCGGCACCGTGACACCCGCGATGGAATAGATGCTCATAAGGAGCAAAAAGCCCGTCAGGATATTGACGATAATGCCCGCAAGCAGCATAAAGGCACGCTTGACAAAGCCCTGGCCCAAATAGGTGTGCGAGCGCTCGCGTGCAAGGAATTCGGCCTCGCCGCACGGCAGTTCCCATACATCGCCCTCGGAAGTCGCGTGCCCGCGATCGAACCGACGGCCGTCAAAGGTGGTATAACCCGCCGCGTCACGCGGCAGGGTCTGGTACTTGGTGGGATAGTAATTGGGCGAAGGCTTTTCCCCTTCTTCATACCAGGGAGCGATGGAGCCCCAGCCCAACAGCAAAGCACAGGCCTCGAGCACATCCTCCTCGGACAGCTCGAGCTCGACGGCAAGATCGGCCACCGTCACCCGGCCGTGACGATAGATGGCAGCAAGCACGCGGTCGGCACAAGAGCTGTCTCTTAT
>CABSMB010000138.1 GCA_902478705.1 uncultured Collinsella sp.
CGTCCTTTTGGCAGAAGATACCGAGCTCAATGCCGAGATTGCCCAGGCTCTGCTCGAAAGCGAGGGCATCGTCGTAACTCGCGCCGCCGACGGCAACGAAGCGGTCGACCTATACGTTGGCCGTCCCGCGGGTAGCTTCGATGCGATTCTAATGGACATCATGATGCCGGGCATGGACGGCTACGAGGCAACCCGCGCGATCCGCCTGAGCGAAAAGGCCGATGCGGCCGACATCCCCATCATCGCGCTCACCGCCAACGCCTTTGCCGAAGACGCCAAGGCGGCACACGACGCCGGCATGAACGCCCATCTGCCCAAACCGCTCGACTTTAACAAGCTCAAAAACATACTCGCCTGTATCAAGAAAAAAGGGGCTGTTTCGCTATAGTTTGTGCTCAACCACCATGCGCAGCAGAAAGGAAGCCAACGATGTTTAGGCCCTTACGTCGAAAGAAACGCGCCATCGCCGACGAGGAAGCGCGCGAACTGCTCGCTACCTGCAAGCGCGGCGTCTTTGCCGTCAATGGCGATGATGGCTACCCCTATGCCATTCCCGTCAACTACTTCTTTGACGCCGAGCACGACAAGATTTATTTCCATGGCGCCAAGGCTGGCCACAAGGTCGATTCACTCAGGCATGATGATAAAGTCTGCTTTACCGTTTACGGCAACGAGTGGTACAAGGACGGCGACTGGGCTCCCTACGTTATGAGTACCGTTGTCTTTGGTCGTTGTCGCCTGGTAGATGAAGCGCCCGCGTTTATCGAGGACAAAGTCCGTCAGCTCGCGATTAAGTACTACCCTTCTGCCGAAGAAGTCGAGGAGGAGATCGCCAAAGACATAAAGGGCGTCCAACTCTACGAGATTTCGATTGAACATCTTTGCGGCAAGCAGATTCATGAAAAGTAGCGAATGCGGAAAACGCGCTCGCTACCCTCTGCGCCCCATGTGCCCACGCATTTTGACGGCGTGGGCACATGGGGCAGCACTCGAATCGAGCGTCCCCTATACCCCAAAAACGTAGCGGTCCAGGCGCTCACACGCCTCCTTTACCCGCGAAAGCGGCAGCGCCAGATTCACGCGAATGTGGCAGGGTCCGTGGAACGGACGGCCGTCCTGATACCCCACGCCCACGCGCGCCCCCTCGTCGAGCAACCACTGAATATCGCGGCCATGCTCGCGACACCACTCGGTGCAGTCCAGGAACACCATGTACGTGCCCTGCGGGCGCGAATAGGACACGCCCTCAAAATGCTCGTCCACGTAACTGCAGAAGTACTCGATATTACCGGCAAGCACCTGGTTGAGCTCATCAACCCACTCGTAGCCTTGCGGCTGGTAGGCACCGATAAGCGCATGCATGGAGAGGACATTCATCTCGTTGTAGTGGGTCTTGTTGGACACGGCGCACACGCGGTCGCGCAGCGTCTCGTTATAGATGATGTGGTAGCTGCCGACCAGGCCCGCCAGGTTAAACGTCTTGCTGGGCGCGTAGAGGGCAACCGTGCGCATGCGGGCATCCTCGCTCACCGACTGCGTCGGGATATGCTTGTGACCCGGCAGGATGATATCGGACCAAATCTCGTCCGATATCACCACGCAATCGTGCTGGCGATAGATGTCCATGGCGCGTTCGATCTCATCGCGCTCCCATACGCGGCCGCAGGGATTGTGCGGCGAGCAGAACACCGCGGCATGGATGTGGTTTTGGGCGAGCTTTTGCTCCATGTCCTCAAAGTCCATACGCCACACGCCTTGGTCGTCGAGCCTAAGCGGGCTGTGGACAATGCGATAGCCCGCGGCTTCGATAGACTTGGTAAAGCCGATGTAGGTGGGGCTGTGGACCAGCACCGCATCGCCCGGCTGGACGTACGCGCGCAGCGTCGACACGACACCGCCCAGCACACCGTTTTCGTAGCCGATATGCTCCGGCGCCAAGCCCTCAACGCCGTTGCGACGGCTCTGCCATTCGATGATGCGGTCAAAGTACTCGTCGCGCGGATCGAAATAGCCAAACATGGGATGCTGGGCGCGCTGAATGATGTGCTCCTGAACCGTGGGCACCGTGGCAAAGTTCATGTCCGCTACCCACATGGGGATGCGGTCGAAGCCCTCGTCGGGTGCGTTCGGAGCCATACCGGGAATCTCACCCCAGGAGTCAACGGCGATGGAGTCCATTCCGTGGCGGTCGATAAGCGAGGTAAAGTCGTATTTCATGCTGAGCTCCCGTGCAAAGCGGATTGTTTTGGTAGGCGTTATTGTCCACCAGCGTGGGCGGTTTTGGCATGGGGCTTGGCGCTTAATTTGACGGGTGCGGACGAATGGCTGGTTAGTCTTGCGCGTCGGTGATGGCGGTTATCGTCAACCTGGTTCCGTCGACCGTAAACGATATGTCGAGCCCAGCGTAAGCCAAATGGTAAATGCGGTTTGGCTCGTGCTTGCTGCCCGCGCGGCGCGGATCCTGGTGAAGAACCTCAACCAAGCCAGAAATCTTTGCGGGCGGGACCATATCCTGCAGCGCTTGCGGAAACTCGACGTCGAGCTCTTGCCACGGCGCATCCTCAATCCAGCCGCCGGTCGCATCCGGGTGACAGTCCGCAAACGGAATGTAGGGCTTGACATCGTAGATGGGCGTGCCGTCACGCAGATCGGCCCCCAGCACATGAATGATGGGACCATCGTCAGTGAGCTCGACACGATCGAGCTTGACACAGGTGAGCCCGATGGGATTAGGGCGAAACGGACTGCGCGTGGCAAACACGCCCACGCGCTCGGCTCCGCCCAGACGCGGCGGACGCACGGTTTTCGACCATTTTGCGTTGGTGCCGGACCTGTCCTGCGTTTTGGCATCGGCGGCAATATCCTTAGCCGTGCCGCCGGGCGTGCCGTTTTCGAAGCGCCAGAGCAGCCATAGGTGAGAGAAGGAGTCCAGACCCTCAACCGCTGCGTTGGAGGCAAATTCCGGCTCAAAAACGATGCGTCCCTGCAGGTGAGGCGCCAAAAAGCTGTTGCGCGGGATGCCGAACTTCTGCGGCAGGTCGGTATGTATGTGTGCGATAGGTTCCATGTCGGTCATTGTACGGCATGGAGGTGTGGGACGTTACGCGCAATTCTTCGCCGCGGTCCCCCGTCGTGCAACCAACGGTTGCTTGGAAGGGCGCCCGCCGCCGCTTATGCTTAAGCCATCAACCAGCAGAAAGGAGCCGTTATGGCCTTTGCAGAAAAGCTCATCGCCGTCCGTCGTGCCCATCACCTTACTCAGGAGCAGCTCGCCGCCAAGCTCTTCGTCACACGCCAAGCCGTCAGCCGTTGGGAGCGCGGCGAGGTCACCCCGGGCATCGACATGATGAAGCTCATTGCCGCCGTGACCGGGGAGCCACTGTCTCATCTGCTCGAAATGCCCGAGCACTATTGCCAGAGCTGCGGCATGATACTCACGCCCGACGACTGCGGTACCGATGCCCACGGCGCCAAGACCGACCATTACTGCAAGTGGTGCTACGACCACGGCAAGTACACCTACGAGACCACGATGGAGGCCATGATTGAGGATTGTGCCCCGCGGCTGGCACAAAACACCGGCATGTCGCTCGACGAAGCCGTCTCGCTTATGGGCGCTGTCCTGCCGCAACTGGAGCGCTGGCGTACCGTGCAGGAAAACGAGGAGCGCTACGGTGCTGAGGCGCGGGCGCGCTATGGCGACGAGGCCGTCGATGCAGCAAACGAGGCACTGCTGGACATGGACCCCGAGACATGGAACGACATGAAGGAACTTGAACGCGCTATTCTGCGCCAGCTCTCGATCGCCATGGGCGACAGCGAACCGGATGGAAGCGAGGCGCGCAAGCTTGTCGCAATGCACCGTCGATGGATTGGCCTTAACTGGGGACACGAACCCCAAGACGAAGCATACCTGGGCCTCGCCCACGGCTATCTTGCCGATCAGCGCTTTATCGACTACTACGACAAGCCCTGCGGCACCGGAGCCACGGCGTTTCTGGTCCATGCCATCGAGTCGTCGTTGACGCGCGCATAGACTGCGGCGGCTTTGGGTATCTCAACCGAAACCTCAACCGATTGGAGACTTATGGCTACTGATCACAAGCTCGAGCTGTACGTTATGACCGGCTGCCCGTATTGCATAAAGGTCAAGCACTTTCTGGCCGATAACGGTGTGACCATTCCCGAGCGCAATATCTCGACCGACCCCGATGCCGAGCAGACGCTCATCGCCGTCGGCGGAAAACGCCAGGTTCCCTGCCTGTTCATCGACGGCAAGCCACTCTACGAATCGAGCGACATCATCGCCTGGGTACAGGAGAACCTGATCTAGTACTCATTGGGGACGCACTTAAATGAGTAGTTCCACTCATTGGGGACGCACTTAAATGAGTAGTCGTTAAAGAACGTCCCCAATAACTAGTCCCCCGCCGAACCCAAACATATACGCCAGCATCCAAAGTCGACTTTTTTCGACACCTTTGAATGCTGGCGTACAGCTTTTTGTGGGCGGTCGTTGGGGACGTTCTTAAATGACTAGTTGCTTGAGACGGCCTTTGGATTATGGCTGTTTGAAGCCATCCGACGTCTCTGGAAAGGGCTCCTTAGAGGACCGTGTTCAAAAA
>CABSMB010000139.1 GCA_902478705.1 uncultured Collinsella sp.
GTTAAGAAGGATTCCGATACACCGGTGCGTGTCTCGGTTTACCTTGATTCGACTGCGTCTCGCTTTTTGGTCGAGACGGTGCGCGATGCCTTTGTGCCGCAGACGACTTCGGGCATTGTGCGTGTTGATCGCCTGGGTGAGGACCGTATCGTTCCCAAGGCCGATACCGACGTGGTGCTGGTCCTCTCGTGCGGATCCGACCGCCTGGAGAGTGCCGTGCAGGAGCTCGTGATTGCCGGCGCGCCCGTGTGCGTGCTTGCCGAGTCCGCCGTCGAGGTGCCGTTCGTTGAGGAATCCACGCCCATGCTCGGCGTGGTGGCGGCGACCGATAAGACCTATCTGCTCGAGACGCTTGCCCGCTGGATCCTCGATCGTACGGACAAGGAGACGGCTTTTGCCGCCAACTTTGCCTTTATGCGCATCGCTGCGGCAAATCGCATCATCACCTCGTGCGCACTCACCAACATGGCGACGGGCGCCCTGGTGTTTTTGCCGGGTGCCGACTATCCCGTGATGGCGCTGGCGCAGGTGGGCATGCTCTTTGAGCTGGCGGCCATCTTTGGACGCGGCATAAAGCCTGAGCGCGGCTACGAGGTCGCGGGCGTGCTCGCCGGCGGTCTGGTGATTCGCGCCGTCACCCGTGCATTGGTAAAGCAGACGCCGCATATCGGCTTTGCCGTGAAGGCGCTTACCGCCGCCGCGGGTACCTATGGCATGGGCCGCGCGCTCGTGTCGCTCTACGAGCGCGATGTGGACTACAGCCGTGCCAATGAGGTTGTCAGCGTCACGTTCTCGCGCGTTCGCGATCTAGTGACCACGGTCGCCGGTGCCACCCGTCCTATGAGTCCTTTTGAGGATGCATCCGATCTCGCTGCTTAGGGGTTTCTTTTGCGCGTTCCATACCAAGACTGTTTTCATCTGATCGAGCCGCTGCTCGCCAAGGTCGAAAAGCCGAGTCGCTATATCGACCACGAGTGGGGCACGCTGTCAAAGGCCGATGCCGACTATCGCTGCTGCATGATCTATCCGGACGTGTATGAGGTTGGTCTGCCCAACCAGGGCATCGCCATTCTCTATAACATCCTTAATCAGGCCGAGGGCATTTCCTGTGAGCGCGGCTACGTGCCGTGGCCCGATATGGGCGATGCCATGCGCGAGGCGGGGATTCCGCTGTTGTCGCTCGAGGGTGCAGCGCCTGTGGCCTCGTTCGACATCGTCGGCATGCACGTGCCGCACGAGATGGCCGTGACGAACTTCCTCGAAGCGCTCGATCTCGCCGGCATTCCGCTGTTGGCTGCCGACCGTACCGAGGACGACCCCATCATCGTCGCCGGTGGTCCCTCGGTGTATAACCCCGAGCCGTACGCGGCATTCTTCGATGCCATCCTCATTGGCGAGGGCGAGGAGTCGCTGCTCGAGATCTGCCAGCTGCATCGCCGCTTGCGCGACGAGGGCGTCTCGCGCGCTCAGATTGTCGAGCAGCTCGCGACGGTCTCCGGTACCTATGTGCCGTCCCTGTATGAGGTGCGTCATGACGAGCCCTGCTCGCCGCATGGCTACACCGTGCCGCGCGAGGGCAAGGACGTCCCGCCGGTTGTCTATAAGCGCGTCGTCGAGGACTTTGGTGCCACCAATCCGCTTTCTCAGTCGTGCGTGCCGTATGCTCAGCTCGTCCACGATCGCCTGTCTATCGAGATCCTGCGTGGCTGCGCCCGCGGCTGCCGTTTTTGCCAGGCGGGCATGACGTATCGTCCGGTACGCGAGCGTTCGGCCGACCAGATTGTGTCATCGGTGATCCAGGGCTTGGAAAAGACTGGCTATGACGAGGTGTCGCTTACCTCGCTTTCGACGACCGACCACTCCTGTATCCGTGACGTGCTCGGTAGGCTCAACCGTCGTCTGGAGGACACGGGCATTCGCGTGTCCATTCCGTCGCAGCGCTTGGATTCGTTTGGCGTTGATATGGCCGAGTCGGTCGCCGGCGAAAAGAAGGGCGGCCTGACGTTCGCGCCCGAGGCGGGCAGCCAGCGTATGCGCGACATTATCAACAAGAACGTGACCGAGGAGGATTTGGATCGCGCGGCCAAGGCAGCCTTCGAGGCCGGCTGGAACCGCATGAAGCTCTACTTCATGATGGGCCTTCCCGGCGAGCGCGACGAGGACATCGTGGCTATCGCCAACCTGGCCGATCACGTGCTGGAGCTCGGCCGCTCCGTGGTGCCCAAGGCGCGCCGCGGGTCTATCTCGGTGTCTATCTCTGTTTCGGTGTTCATCCCCAAGGCGGCAACGCCCTTCCAGTGGTGCCCGCAGCTCGATTACGACGACGTCAAGCGCCGCCAGAAGCTGCTCATCACGAGCGTGCGCAACCGCGCCGTTCGCGTACACTACCACGATGCGGAGACCTCGCTTATCGAGGCTGCGCTCTCCCGTGCCGGTCGCGATATGACGCCGGTCATCATCGATGCCTGGCGTGCTGGCTCGCGCTTCGATGCCTGGGTGGAGCACTTCTCGCTCGACAACTGGAAGGAGGCCGCTGCCAAAAATGGTATCGACCTCAACGAGCTGGTTCACCTGCCCTACGAGCTGGACTGGCGCCTGCCCTGGGAGCACGTGAGCCCCGGCTGCACGCGCGGTTTCCTCGAGCGCGAATACCGCCGTTCGCTCGAGGGTGTCACGACGCCCGATTGCACCCGCACGTCGTGCACCGGCTGCGGAATCTGTCCCACGCTCCACGCCAAGAACGTATTGGTGGGTGATCGCGCATGAGTGAGCGCTTGACCGACAATCCCACGCTCTTTAGGTTGCGCGTTCGCTACGGCAAGCGTGATCGCCTTAAGTACCTGGGCCATCTGGAACTAATCCATACCATTGAGCGTATCGTGCGCCGTGCGGGCCTACCTTATGCCGTGACGCAGGGTTTCTCGCCGCATATGCGCGTGGGCTTTTCGTCGGCGCTGCCCGTGGGCACGTCGTCGACCTGCGAGTGGTATGACCTGTTTATGTCCGAGTTCGTCGCGCTCGACGAGGCCTTTGAGCGCCTGGCGTCTGCGTCGCCTGCCGATCTGGCGCCTATCGAGGCCGCCTACATCGACGTGCGCACGCCGGCGCTGACGGCTCAGCTTACGCGTCTGTCGTACCGCATCGACTTGCACCTGGACCCCGAGGCCCCCGTGAGCGCCGACGAGGTTCGCGCTGCGATCGACACGCTGCGCGCGGGTCATGGCATCGACTACGCGCGCGGCAAAAAGAGCAAGCGTCTTGATCTGGACCATACGCTCGTTGGCTATGAGCTCGCGGCGGGGGAGCGTGAGGACCATCTGGTGCTCATGCTTGACACCCATGCCGACAACGAGGGCTCCATGCGTCCGGAGATTTTGCTTTCTGCTGCTGATGTTTTGTTGCAGGGCTTGACCCCGGGCGTCGATGCACCTATTGTTTCCACCGGTATGCAAGACCTCGTGACCATCTGCTCCTACGATGTCGAGCGTCAGAATCAAGCATGCGAGGACGACGAGGGCCGACTCGTCAGCCCCATACCTGTGCGAACTTGTGGATTTGCTCCACATACTCGTTGACGGGGGTATTATCGCCTGCTACTATATTCGGCTGTTGCACTAACTGATGCATGAAGGGCAAGTAAACATGTACGCAATCGTTAACACGGGCGGCAAGCAGTACAAGGTCGCCACCGACGATGTCATCACCGTCGAGAAGATCGAGGGCAATGAGGGCGACAAGGTCACCCTGCCGGTTATCTTCCTCAACGATGGTAAGAAGATCGTCACCGATCCCGACAAGCTGGCCAAGGCCAAGGTTATCGCTCAGATCGTTGAGCAGTTCAAGGGCGAGAAGCAGCTGGTCTTCAAGTTCCACAAGCGTAAGCGCTATCGTCGTCTGAAGGGTCACCGTCAGCAGCTCACCAAGCTGAAGATCGTGAAGGTCCAGGCTACGTCCCGCGCCAAGAAGGCTGTCAAGGCAGAGGCCGAGGCTGTTGCCGAGGCTCCCGTCGCCGAGTAGATTACACTCGTAACGAAAGAGTAGGTATACACAATGGCACACAAAAAAGGACTCGGTTCCTCCCGTAATGGCCGTGACTCCCGCGGTCAGCGCCTTGGCACGAAGCGCTTCGCCGGCCAGACGGTAACCACGGGCACGATTCTCGTCCGTCAGCACGGCACGCACATCCACCCGGGTGAGAACGTTGGCCGTGGCAAGGACGACACGCTGTTCGCGCTGGTCGACGGTACCGTTGAGTTCCACAAGGGTATCAAGCACAGGGTCAGCGTACGCCCGCTCGCGAACGCGTAATTCACCCTTCATAGAGCACATATGTGGGAGGCACTTGAGTTTTAGGATTCAAGGGTCTCCCTCTTTTTTGTAGGAGGCGATTCTGTTGTCACAGTTCACCGATATCAGCCGCATTAACGTGTGCGGCGGCGACGGCGGTGCCGGATGCATGTCGTTTAGGCGCGAGGCCTTTGTCCCCAAGGGTGGCCCCGATGGCGGCGACGGCGGTCGTGGCGGCAATGTCGTCATCCAGGCCGACGCTCAGCTGTCTTCGCTGATCGATTACCGCTTCAAGCATCACTTTCGGGCCGAGCGCGGAACGCAC
>CABSMB010000140.1 GCA_902478705.1 uncultured Collinsella sp.
CCTTAGAAGGATCGATGCCGAGCTTTTTGACGAGCGACATGATCTTGTTATTGCCGATAGCCTCTGCAACCTGGATATAGCCGGTGTTGGAGGAGTATGCCGTCGCCTGCTTGAGCGTGATGGTACCGTAGCTTTGGTTGGCGTAGTTCTGCACCTCGGTCGTGGTGCCCTTGGCCTTGAGCGGCGAGTTGCAGTTGAGGGTGACGTTGGGGTTCATGCCGTTTTGGATGGCAGTGGCCAGCGTAAAGGCCTTAAACGTGGAGCCCACGGGCCGCTTGGCCGTGGCGTGGTTCACGTGGTTCTCGTCGGCGTTATAGTCGTAGCCGCCCACCATGCACTTGATGTAGCCGGTCTTGGGGTCGACGACGACCATGCCCATGTCCAGGCCGTCGAGCGAAAGCGTGTCGAGCTGGGCGCGCACGGCCTCCTCGGCAGTCTGCTGCATCGTTGGGTCGATGGTGGTCTTGACGGTTAGGCCGCCCTTAAACAGCACGTCGGTGGAGAACTCCTGCTCCAGCAGCTGCTTAACATAGGCGACAAAGTAGGGCTGCGAATACACGTCGACACCGCTGCCCGAAATCTCGGTCACGTTAAGGGTGATGGGCTCTGCCTGCGCGGCGTCGTGCTCCTCCTGGGTGATGTGGCCCAGGCGCAGCATGTTGTCGAGAACCTTGTTGCGGCGAGACAGTGCCAGATCGGGATTGACCGTGGGGTCGTACTGCGAAGGCGAGTTGGGAAGGCCGATGAGCAGCGCGGCCTCGCTCAGGGTGAGGTCGGCGGCGCTCTTGGACAGGTAGGTCTCGGCGGCAGCCTCGATGCCGTAGGCGCCGTGGCCGTAATAGATGGTGTTGAGGTACATCATGAGGATCTCGTCCTTGGAGTACATCTCCTCCATCTTGATGGCGATATAGGCCTCGCGCACCTTACGCTCGATGGTCGAATCGAACTGCTCCTCCTGCAGGATGGTGTTGCGTACCAGCTGCTGGGTGATGGTCGATGCGCCCTCGTGGCCACCGGAGACGGTTGCCACGGCGGCACGTGCGATACCCCACAGGTCGATGCCGCCATGCTCGTAGAAGCGCTCGTCCTCAACGTCGACGGTGCCCTGCAACACGTACGGAGCGACCTGATCCTTGGTGACGGACTTGCGGTTTTGCGTGTAGAAGCTCGCGATCTTGTTGCCGTTGCAATCGACGATCTCGGTGGGTTCGCTCACCAGATAGGCGTTGGCGTCGGTATAGTCGGGCAGATCGGACAGCCAGCGATTGACGTTGCCGATCATGCCGATGCCAAACGCTACGCCCGCGATGAGCAAAAAGCCCAAGAACGAGAGCAGGATCATGGGCAGGGCATGCGTCTTGGAACGACTGCGTCCCTGTCGTTGGCGAGGACCCATATATTGACCTCCAGGTATGTCGTGCCGGGCGGCGGGTGCGCCGCTGGGGCAGGATGGACATAAGTTATTACACGATAAACCAAACGAGGCGCGCGAGGCCTCGTGTATGCTGGATGACGGCATTTTTCAGAGTGAATGCATACCTTGGTAAGGAGTTTGCCGATGGCGATTCGGACGATGGGGCCGAGTGGACAATGCGATAACGGGCCGGGGGCTGCCGAGGCGGCACTGCCCGAGCTGCTGGCCCCTGCCGGCGGACTCGATCAGATGCTCGCGGCGATTGCAGCGGGCGCCGATGCCATCTATGCGGGCCTGGGCGGGTTTAACGCCCGCGTGAGCGCACGCGGCTTTACCGATGATGAATTTGCGCGCGGCTGCGCCGTGGCGCGTGCGCACGGTGTGCGTGTATACGTGACGCTCAACGTGTTTGTGTTCGATGACGAGCTGGCCGACGCGGTGGCGCTGGGGGCGCACGCGTATGAGTTGGGTGCCGATGCCTTGATCGTGGCGGATGCCGGTCTGGCCTGCGCGTTGCGCGCGGCGATTCCCGGGGTCGAGATTCACCTGTCCACGCAGGCGGGCGTCCATAGCGAAGGCGCCGTACGGTTGGCTGCCGACGAGCTCGGGGTCGAGCGCGTGACGACTGCCCGTGAGCTGACAGTCGACGAGATTGCCGCCTTGTGTGCTACCGGCGTGCCTATCGAGGTGTTCTGCCACGGCGCGATTTGCATTGGCTATTCGGGCGCCTGCGAGTTTTCGGCCCTGCGGCGTGGGCGATCGGCGATGCGCGGCGACTGTACGCAGCCGTGCCGCTTGGCGTACGACCTGGTGGACGAGGCAGGGGAGAGCGTCGTTTCCGTTGAGGGCGATCGTCTGCTGTGTCCGCGCGACTATCTGGGCATCGCGCACCTGCCCGAGCTTGTTGGGGCCGGGGTGGCGTCGCTCAAGATCGAGGGGCGCATGAAAAACCCCGACTATGTGTTCAACGTGGTGCGGATATGGCGCCGTGCGCTCGATATGGTGCGCGACGACGTGTGGGATGCCGGTGCCGTGGCCGCGCTCGAGCGCGAGCTAGGAAGGTCGTTCAACCGCGGGTTTACCGATGCGTACCTGCGGGGGCGATCGGGCGCCGAGCTCATGAGCTTTGAGCGCGCGATTAACCAGGGTGTGCGCGTGGGCCGTTTGGTTGCCGTGGGCCACGAAGAGGTGACCGTCGAGCTCGATGCCGCCGTGGCCGCGGGCGACACGCTCGAGATCCGGTTCTATCCGGGTGCCGATGCACGCCCCGATGTGCCCAAGCGCTGGCCCCAGGTGCCCTGCCCGGTGGATGCGGCGGCGGGGGAGCGCGTTGTCGTGCACTGCAAGCGTAAGGTGGATGCGGGATGCGAGGTGTACCTGATTCGCAGCGCCGGCGTGTTGGAGCAGACGGCGATGGCGCTGGAACACATGCGGGTCGAGGCGGACGCGGTCGTACCCGTTGCGAGCGCCGTTGAAATACTGCCCTTTGAGGGCGCCGTGACTGTTGGCGACGTGCCCGAGGCGGCGTTGACGGAGCCGACGGAACAGGGGACTTCCGCTCGCATGGTCTTTGCCTGGCAGCTAATGGATGCCGACCCGTGTGGCGAGCGCGATCTGTCCGATGCGATTGTGGTGCTCGACGAGGTCTGTCGTGCAGCCGATGCCTCGCGTACCCGCTCGCTTATGCGGCGTGCCGGGCGCGTCGTCTGCCGCAATCTGGGACAGGTGGCGATGGCGCGCGAGCTGGACGTGCCGTTTGACGTTGCGGCTCCGGTGTTTTGCGCGAACCGGGTTACGCTTGCCTGGCTACGCGGGCTCGGCGCGGGCCGTGTGTATTTGCCGGCCGAGCTTGCAGCCGACGACGCTGAGCGTGTTGCCGAGCTTGCTGCTTGCCCCGGCGTCTTGGGGCCTGTTGACGCCGGCCATCCCGAGCTCATGGTGAGCGAGCACTGCTTGCTGACTGCCGAGGGTGCCTGCGCCACGGATGCGACGGGGCAGGTCCGTTGCCGTGACTGCTCGCGCCGTCAGCAGGCGCGCTTTTTGGTCGAACGTGACGGCACACGTTTGCCGGTCGTTATCGACGCGTGCGGCAGGACGAGGATTTTCCTGTCGTAGGTGTTCGGCCGCGCCGTTTTGGTTATTATTAGTGGGTTTATGAACTTCGAGCACCGCCGTATCCGGTGAGGGTGCTATAGCAAAAGGAGGATACCCAATGCTGTCTGTCGACGAGCAAATGCGTATCATCACCTCGGGCGCCGCACAGATCGTCCCCGAGGCCGACCTTCGCAAGAAGCTTGAGAAGGGCGAGCCCCTCAACATCAAGCTCGGCGTCGATCCCACCAGCCCCGACCTGCACCTGGGCCATGCCGTGCCCCTGCGCAAGATGCGTCAGTTCCAGGACTTGGGCCACAACGTCACCCTCATCATCGGTAACGGCACCGCGCTGATCGGCGATCCTTCGGGCAAGAACTCCACCCGTCCGCAGCTTTCGCAGGAGCAGATCGAGGCCAACGCCGAGACCTACGTGAGCCAGGCCATGAAGATCCTGGATCCCGAGAAGACCACCATCGTGCACAACGGCGACTGGATCCTGTCGATGGATCTGGCCGGCCTGCTGCAGGTGTGCTCCAAGTTCACCGTTGCCCGCATTCTCGAGCGCGATGACTTTACCAAGCGCTACCAGTCCCAGACGCCGATCGCCCTGCACGAGTTCCTGTACCCCGTGATGCAGGCCTTCGACTCCGTTCAGATCAAGGCCGACGTGGAGATGGGCGGTACCGACCAGCTCTTCAACTTGCTCGCTGGTCGCGAGCTCATGGAGAAGATGGGCATGGAGCCGCAGATCGCGCTTACCATGCCGCTGCTCGAGGGTACCGATGGCGTGCGCAAGATGTCCAAGTCCTACGGCAACTACATCGGCCTGACCGATGCTCCCAAGGATATGTTCGGCAAGACCATGTCCATCCCCGACGAGATGATCGGCAAGTACTATCGTCTGGCCAGCTCGCTCACCCCGGCCGAGGTCGACAAGATCGACGCTGCCCTGGCCGACGGTTCCGCCGACCCCTATGAACTCAAGCGCGCACTGGGCCGCGACC
>CABSMB010000141.1 GCA_902478705.1 uncultured Collinsella sp.
AGGGTGTTATGACCGTGCTGGGGCAAGCCGTAGAGCTCTGCCGCCTCCTCAAAGATATCAAGTGCGGCATGGATGGCACCGTCGCCGATAACGTGGATGCGCACGGTGTGGCCACGCTCGGCTGCCGCCAGAACCAACTTGCGCATGCGCTCGACAGGAACCGTCAGGCGACCCTGGTCGCCCGGGAAGCGCGGGTTGGTATAGGGCTCAGTGAGGTATGCGGTATGCTCGCTCGACACGCCGTCGAAGAACTGTTTAAAGCCTGGCGCCGAGAGCAGCGCGTTGTTCGCGTATCGGGTCTGGAGTTCTTCCAAGCGCGATTGGTCATCCAGCAGCGTGGGAAACAGATGGGCGCGGATGCCCAGCTTGCCGGCGGCCTGCAGCTTGTCGTAAACATCGTCGCGAATAAAGTCGCAGCCCGGCATGGGCATGAGCGACATATCGCAGATTGAGGTGATGCCTTGTTCGGCCATACGCTTCATCTGGTCGGCGTAAGCGCTCGCGATGCGGTCCTCGCCCAGCCACTCCAGGCAGCGCGGCAGCAGCTGCATAGCAGCTGCCTCGTGGGCGATACCCGTAAGTTCACCGTTTGAGTCTTTGTCATAGCTGCCACCCGCCGGAGGCTCGCTGTCGCGCGTCACGCCGAGGGCTTCGAGCGCGCGGCTGTTGAGCCACAGCGTATGCCCGTCGCCCGAGTACATAACACAGGGGCGACCGGGGAAGGCGGCGTCGAGGGAGGCCTTGGTAGGATGCTCGGGCGGATCCCAGCGGTAATCGCGCCAGCCCTGGGTCACGACCCAGGCGTCATTGGGCAGGCCCTGGGAAAACTCGAGCGCATGCTGCACCAGTGCCGCCTCGGACGTGCCCATATCCATGAGCATATACGGAGAGGAGCCAACCGAAGTATGGAAGAAGTGCAGATGAGCGTCATGGAAACCGGGGCAGACAAACTGCTCGCCGTAATCGACCACCGGCGTGGCGGCAGGTGCGGCGGCAATCACGTCATCGGGCGCGCCGACAGCGACGATGCGATCGCCCGCGATGGCGATCGCCAACTCGCGGGCGGTATCGATGCCGTCTTGCGCGGTAAAGACGTTCTTGGAGCGAATAATCCGATCGATATGTCGCATGGGCATCCCCATCTCTGGCAGGTAATTCAACACCCCCGAGTGTACTCCCCCGCCCTTGTAACAAAACCCCAAGCGGCAAACGGCAACTTTACCAGCCCTAGCGGCAGGTGGCATACTGGAGAGAGCCTGTACGATTTTGCGATCAACCCAGCAAGGAGCAAATCGACCATGACGAAGACCAAGGCACAGCAGATTATGGCGGCAACCGAGGCTCGCGCGGCTGACGACGTCACCGCAGCCATCAAACATATCGCCGCCGAGTTTGAACCCTACATCATCAAGCAGCGCCGGCACTTCCATAAGCACCCGGAGCTGAGCCTTGCCGAGGAGCGCACGACTTCCGACATCGCCAACCAGCTCGACGCCATGAATATCCCCTACGAGCGCCCGCTCAAGACGGGCCTGGTGGCGACGCTCCGCGGTACCGCGCCCGATGCCTACCGCGAGGACGGCACGCCGCGCCGCCGCATCCTGCTGCGCGCCGACATCGACGCCCTGCCTGTCACCGAGCAGACCGGCGAGGAGTTCGCCAGCGTCAACGAGGGCTGCATGCACGCCTGCGGTCACGACTGCCATATCGCCATGATGCTCGGCACGCTGCAGATTCTGCGCCACATGACCGATGACATCCACGGCGAGATTCGCATTGTATTCCAGCCCAGCGAGGAAAACGGCCAGGGCGCCAAGCTCATGATCGGCACGGGTGTGCTCGATGGCGTCGACGGCGCCTACGCCGCGCACATCTGGAGCGAGGTCGATGCCGGCACCGTAAGCTGCGAGCCCGGCCCGCGCATGGCAAACACCGACTGGTTCCGCATCGACGTCCGCGGCACCTCGTGCCACGGCGCCATGCCCCAGCGCGGCCACGACGCCGTTATGGTGGCGGCAGAGATCGTCAACGCCCTGCAGACCATCGTCTCGCGCGAGATTAGCCCCTACGAACCCGCCGTCATCACCGTCGGCGAGTTGCATGGCGGCACCGCGCGCAACGTTATCGCCGGCACGGCGTACCTCGCCGGCACGGTGCGCACCTATGGCGACAAGACGCATGAGGAGATGCCCGAGCTTATGCGCCGCATCGTGGAGCACACCGCAGCAGCACTAGGCGCCGAGGCCGAACTCACCGATTACACCATCGCCAACTACAAGGTCGAAAACGATGCCGCCTCGAGCGAGCGCTGCCGCCAAGCTGTGCTCAAGTGCCTGGGCCCCGCAGGCGAGGGCCATTACCGCGGCACGCTTTCGGGCGAGGATTTTTCGGAGTACCTGCGCCGCGTACCGGGCGTGCTCGCCTTTGTAGGTACGCGCAACCCCAAGATTGGCGCCACGTACGCCCAGCATTCCTGTTTTTACAAGATTGACGAGACCGTGCTGGCAAAGGGCTCCATGGTGGCCGCCCAGTATGCTATCGACTTTTTGGCCGAGCCCACGCAAGAGGAGCTCGACGGCCCCGCGATTACCGCGGTCGCCGAAACCAACCCCGATCTGGCCGCCAAGTTGCGCTCTGCCAAGGCGACGACCGCCGAGGCTCGCGACGCCATCCATGATGCCCGAACGGCTCGCCATGCCGCGATCAAGGGCATCCACGACGCCCGTGCCGCCGCTCGCCACGAGGAGAAGCATGGCGAGTAGCCGTCACACCCACCCGTAACAACCTGGCTAGAGCAAAGCGGGGGCGAACGTTATCTCAACGTTCGCCCCCGCTTATGTGTCGACCGCTTTTCTAGCGCGTCCTCCGTCACGACAGGTAAGAGCGGAGGATGGTGAGCCAGCGTGGGGTTTCGAGGTGGATGATATCGGTGGGAACTCCGGCGGGAGCGTGACCACCAAAGAGCAGGCCCGCGTCTGCCGGGTTGATAAGGCGCACGGTCCATACGGCAACGACCAGCACGCACAGAACAACAACCGCAATGTCGATGCCGCGCTTTAGCTTGCTCGATGCCACCTCCTCGCGCACGAACGCGAGCGCAAACGCAATCGGCACCACCCAAAACAGCGGATGATAAGCGAAGGCGGCCGCAAAATCGAGGCGCAGTGCTGCCAGCCAGGCCCTCGTCATGCCACATCCCGGACAGGGAATGCCCGTCATCAGGCGAAACACGCAGCCGATATCGAGCAGGTAGAGTGCGAGCCAAGCGACAAAGAGCGCGCCGATGCAAGAAAGGGCGCGGCGAATGAGCTCCGCCGCGCCCTTATGTCCCTGAGTGTCACTCACAATGTCTTAATCGTTAGGCACGCACGCCAAGACGGGTGTTGTAAGCCGTTGCCATGGCATTGGTATTCTTGATGATGATGTTCATGGCAAAGATCGGGCCAAGACCGCACAGCAGCGCGCCGACAATCTGCCACATAAGAACGGTGGTACCGTTCTCCTGGAACATCAGGCCATAGCGAGGAGCGTTAGCCTGCAGGCGGTTACCGATCTTGTAGTACCAGTAGAGTCCGTAGAAGCCGCAGGTCACAAACGACAGCAGGATGAATGCCGCCAGACCCGGCGTGGAATCGCCGTCGTCCTGGCACATGACATTGATGTCGCGCGCGAGGCAATAGAGGAAGTAATACGAATAGATGCCGCAGGTCACGATGGAAAGCAGGAGCCAGCCGATCACGCCACGGTCGGTCTTAATCGGAGCATAGCCCATCGGGGCAGGTGCAGGCTGCTGAGCATACTGCTGCTGGCCGGCGTACTGCTGCTGCCCGGTGTACTGCTGCTGAGGCTGGGGCTGAACTGCCTGAACCGGAGCGGGCTGAATCTGCGTGGGCTGCGGAGCAGGCTGGGGCTGAGGTGCAGGCTGCGGAGCAGGAGCAGCGGAAGCGGCACCGACGGCAGAACCGCAGACAGGGCAGAATTTGGCATCATCCGAAATGGGAGAACCACAAGTGGGACAGAACATAAGCTTCTCCTTTTCCTAAGGCGTTGCACGCCTTCAAACCTTACACGTCTATGTTCTCAACAATAGCCGCGACGTTGTTGCGCAACATTGACCAATTTCCGAGAATTTTTGCTGCAACCGTTTTCCCAGGCATTTTCTTGCTTCCGCAGTAGAAAAAGGCGCCCCGGGCTCAGTTGCCCAGGGCGCCTCGACCGACTATTCGGTTTGATCGTTTTCGGCAGCAGGATTATCGCCCGGCTCATCCGCCGGCGTGGCAACGGCATTCCAATCGGGTTCCGCAGGCGTCGCCTCGGGCGCAGGGGCAGGTGCCGGAGCAGGCGCCGGCGCGGGTGCCGGGGCAGGTGCCGGGGCAGGTGCAGGCGCGGGTGCCGGGGCAGGTGCAGCACCAGTGGCGGCCGTGGGATTGAACCCCGCAGGAGCAGGCTTCTTCTCACCCGGGGGCACAAAAGTCAGGACATCGTCGGTATCCTCATCGGCC
>CABSMB010000142.1 GCA_902478705.1 uncultured Collinsella sp.
AAGCCGCCGCTCCTTGTTCTCGAGCGCCCAGCAGCTCTTGTTTAGCATGCTCGGCTACACGTCTGCTGCCTACATTTTCTTCGATATGATCTGGACGCTCTCAGACGGCGTGAGCACTCCTGTAGGCATCACGGCCAACTGGATTTCCAACGCGGTTTCGTTTTCGCTGTTCGCCATCGCGTGCCTCATTTGGTTTTTCTATTCCGAGACGATGCAGGGCTCTCGCCTTTTGACCGCGCGCTATAGGGTGGCGCTCGTGACGTTGCCAACCGTATTGGTGGTCGTGCTGGCATTTGCCAGCTACTGGACGCACACTATGTTCTATATCGATGCGCAGGGCGTATATCGTCGCGGAGCGCTTTATATGATTCAACCTATCGTTAGCTACTGCTACATCATATATACGTCCTTGCATGCCTTTATTCAGGCTCGAAAAGTCGAAAGCCTGCAAAAGAAGGCCATTTATCGCACTCTCGCCTTTTTGTGGTTCCCGCTCTGGTGGGCGGTACCTTCCAGGTTTTGTTTTCGGTACCGGGCCTTTGTGTCGGTATAACGCTGAGCATCCTGCTGCTCTACATCATCTACCAGGAGCAGCTGATCTCGACCGACCCGTTGACTGGCCTCAACAATCGCAACCGTTTTGAGACCTATATGCTGTCGCTGTTCTCGGGTGCTGATCAGGCCGATGATGTGTATCTGCTTATGATGGACGCCGACGGCTTTAAGCTGATTAACGATCGCTATGGACATGTGGAGGGCGACCATGCTCTCCAGGTCATATCTGCTACGCTCAAAGAGGTCTGCTCGGCGTCTGGTGGTTTTATCGCGCGTTATGGCGGCGATGAGTTTGTGGTGCTCCAGAAGGCTGCGGCGGAACAGGACATCATAGACCTGTGTTCGGCGATTAACGACGAGCTCGCTCGTGCCGAGGTGCCGTATGCATTGCGGATGTCCGTCGGTTACGCGCGGATCGGCGATAGTGTTGATACCTGGCAAGACTTACTTCGCGCTGCCGATGCGGAGCTCTACCGCGTCAAGGCCGAGAAAAAGAAGGCCGGCGTCCAGATACGCTAGAAAAAAGGGGCGCACGCTTGCGTGCGTGGCGGCCCTCAGCTCACCGATGTACTCCATTAAGCTAAAGTACATGAATCCCCTCTGCTAAATAAGGGCAGTTCGTTAAGCTTTTTTGGGTTTGTTGACGATGATGATGCCGCTGCAGACCAACAGCAGGGCAACGATGACGGTAACGGGGCTCGTGCCAGCGCCCTCGCCGAGCAGCAGCGCGCTCAGCAGCACACCAAAGACGGGGTTCATAAACCCAAAGACCGAGACGCGGCTGACGGGGTTGACGGCAAGTAGGCGCGACCACAGCGAGTAGGCGACCGCGGAGATAAGCGCCATGTAGATGATGAGCGCGATGGCGGGGGCAATCGCCGTGGGGGAGAGCGCGCCACCCATCAAAAAGCCGATGGCGGTGAGGACCAGGCCGCCGACCAAGAACTGCCACCCGGCAAGCAAGACGCCGTCGTGCTCGCGCGAGAAGATGCCGATCAGGCAGGTCGAAAGGGCACCCGCGACGGTGGAGGCCAGGATAAAGCCCTCGCCGTCGAGTGCAAAGCCAAAGGTGCCGTCCGCGCCCGAAAGGTTGACGAGCGCGACACCGGCAAAGCCCAGTACGCAGCCGAGCACCTTGGCCGCATTGAGCTTTTCGGTGCGAAACGCCAGGGCGGCAAAGAGGATGGCTAGGAAGTTGGCGCTGGCCTCGATGATGGAGCTCGACATAGCGCTTGCACGGGAGAGACCAAGGTAGAAAAAGAAGTACTGGCCGATGGTCTGGAAGAGCGACAAGATGCAGATGGGCTTGATATTACGCGCTTGCGGAACGAGCGGTCGGCGCTGGGCCACGCTCATGCCAACAATGACCAGCATGCCGGCAAGCGTGAAGCGCAGACCCGCGAAGAGCAGCTGCGAGGCGCTGTCGTGCGCCGGGATACCAAAGAGTGCGTAACCGATCTTGATGCAGGGAAAGGCCGATCCCCAGAGTGCACAGCAAACGAGACAGCCCAGGATGAGTCCGGGCAGGGTGGCGAGATACGGCTTGCGGCTTTCCATGATGTCCTTCTCCTATACGCGCGAAGCAAAAAAGAACCCGCCACCGGGCGTGCCGGTGGCGGGTGTTGTTACCCGAGGGGATTGTACCCGATGGGAACGTATTAAGCGAAGTAGGCTACGCCGCTCTCAAAGATCGGCATGAACTTGTCGCCGGGGACATGCTCGGGCACGTTGCGGTACAGGTTGTCGCCGCGACGCTCGGCATGGCCCATCTTGCCCAGGACGCGGCCGTCGGGGCTCGTGATGCCCTCGATGGCGAGTGCGGAGCCGTTGGGGTTGACGGAAAGATCCATGCTGGGCTTGCCGTCCTCGCCCACGTACTGCGTAGCGACCTGGCCGTTGGCGATCAACTGGGCGAGTACCTCGTCGTTGGCGACAAAGCGGCCCTCGCCGTGGCTGATGGCGACGGTGTAGGGGTCGTCGAGGCTGCACTGCGACAGCCACGGGGACAGGTTGGACGAGATACGGGTGCGCACCAGGCGGCTCTGATGGCGACCGATGGTGTTGAACGTCAGCGTGGGCGCATCGGGCGTGGCGTCGACGATGTCGCCGTAGGGCACCAGGCCGAGCTTGACCAGGGCCTGGAAGCCGTTGCAAATGCCCAGCATCAGGCCGTCGCGGGCCTTGAGCAGGTCGCGGACTGCCTCGGTGACCTCGGGAGCGCGGAAGAACGCCGTGATGAACTTGGCAGAGCCGTCGGGCTCGTCGCCGCCCGAGAAGCCGCCGGGGATCATGATGATCTGGCTTGCACGGATGCGGCGGGCAAGCTCGTGGGTGCTCTCGGCGACGGCCTCGGGCGTGAGGTTGTTGATCACGAAGGTGTCGGCCTCGGCACCGGCGGCACGGAAGGCGCGGGCGCTGTCGTACTCGCAGTTGTTGCCGGGGAACACGGGGATGATCACGCGCGGGCGGGCGATCTTGGCACCGCCGTACACGTGGATGTCCTTGGCGCGGAAGTCGATGGTCTCGACCTCGGGGGTCTCGCCGGCGCTGCGGTAGGCGAAGACACCCTCGATGCCGCCCTCCCAGGCCTCTTGGAGCTCAGCGAGCTCGATGACCTCGGAGCCGGTGTCGATGACATAGCCCTCGACGGTGGTGCCCAGGGGCTCGACGACAACGCCATCGGCGGCCTCGGGCAGCTCGGCGTCCTCGGCGAGCTCAACGATAAAGCTGCCGTAGAGCGGGGTGAAGAGGCTCTCCACGTCCACATCCTCGGCAAGCTCGATACCGATCTGGTTGCCGACACACATCTTAAAGAGGCTCTCGGCGCCGCAGCCGTAGCCGGGCGTGGAGACAGCCAGGGCGTCGCCGGTAGCGGTGAGCGCCTCGACGGCGTCAAACGCGGCGAGCAGCTGCTGGGCGTTGGGGCGGTAGTCCTCGCCGTAGGTGGCGGGGGCGATTCGGACGACGCGGTGCGTCAGGCCCTTGAACTCAGGGGAGACGGCGCGCGCCGCGCGGCCCACGGCCACAGCGAAGCTGATCAGAGTCGGCGGAACGTTGAGCTCGCCGGCCTCGTCCTCAAACGAGCCGCTCATGGAATCCTTGCCACCGATGGCGCCGGCACCCAGGTCGACTTGGGCCATGAGGGCGCCCAGGACGGCTGCCGTGGGCTTGCCCCAGCGCTCGGCCTCGGTGCGCAGGCGCTCGAAGTACTCCTGGAAGGAGAGATAGGCGCGCTTGTGTTCAAAGCCGGCAGCCACGAGCTTGGCGATGGACTCGACCACGGACAGGTAGGCGCCAGCAAACTGGTCGGCTTCCATCAGGTAGGGGTTGAAGCCCCATGCCATGGCGCTTGCCGTGGTGGTCTCGCCGTCCACAGGGAACTTGGCGACCATGGCCGAGCTCGGGGTGAGCTGCGTCTTGCCGCCAAAGGGCATAAGCACGGTTGCGGCACCGATGGTGGAGTCGAAGCGCTCGGAAAGGCCCTTGTTGGAGGCAACGTTGAGGTCGGTGACGAGCGAGGTCATGCGCTCGGCAAGCGTGGTGCCGGCCCAGCTGGGCTGCCACACGCTGCGGGCGCACACGTGGGCGACCTGGTGCTTGGGCGCGCCGTTGGAGTTGAGGAACTCGCGGGATAGGTCGACGATGGCGACACCGTTCCAGGCCATGCGCATGCGCGGCTCGGCGGTAACCTCGGCGATAACGGTCGCCTCGAGGTTCTCCTCGGCGGCGTAGCCCATGAACTCCTCGACGTCACCGTCGGCGACGGCGCAGGCCATACGCTCCTGGGACTCGGAGATGGCCAGCTCGGTGCCGTCCAGGCCGTCGTACTTCTTGGTCACGGTGTCCAGGTCGACATACAGGCCGTCGGCAAGCTCGCCTACGGCGACCGAGACGCCGCCGGCGCCAAAGTCGTTGCAGCGCTTGATCAGGCGACAGGCGTCGCCGC
>CABSMB010000143.1 GCA_902478705.1 uncultured Collinsella sp.
GGTGTTGAAAAATGGGGCGGTTCCCCATATTATTAATGACGTCGACAGGCGGGGTGGTTCCCCGCGTACGTGCCATCTGAGTAACCGAGGGGAGGGCGCACATGGGAATGACGGGTGCATACGAGCGCAATCTCGATGCAAAAGGTCGTCTATCCCTGCCTGCACCCCTTCGCGAGGAGCTTGGAGAGCACGTTCGCGTGTTCAAAGCCCTGGATGTCGATGCTCTGTACGTGTTCTCTGCCGAGGCCTTCGATAAGTGGGTCGAAGGACTCTTCGCGGGTCGTGAGGGCCGCGAGGGTTTTAACCCGCGCGACATCAACGACCAGAAGCTTATGAGGGCGATCAACAAGCGCACCACGTCGATGGATGTGGACAGCGCAGGTCGTATCGGTCTTTCTGAGTCTCTCCGCAAGCAGGCGAACCTCGACCGCGAGGTCACGGTTGTGGGCAACTACGACCACCTTGAGGTTTGGGACCGCGCTACGGCCGATGAGGACGATGATGACGAGGCCCTGCTGGACCTCTTCTTCTCGTAAGGGCAAGGCACGAGTAACGGATGGAGCGTGGGATCTTGACACAAGAATATCGGCATGAACCTGTCATGCTCGGCGAAGTGCTTGAGTCGCTGCAGCTAAAGAGCGGCTCCGTCGTCTGCGACTGCACCCTTGGTGGTGCCGGCCATTCGGTAAAGATGGCCGCGCAGGTGGGGGAGACCGGCCTTTTGCTCGGCGTCGATCAGGACGACATGGCCCTCGAGGCCGCTGGCGCCCGTCTGGACCGCGAGGTTCCCGGCGTGCCGCACCGGCTGTTGAAGGGCAACTTCGGCGACTTGGACGAGCTGCTTTGCTCGGCCGAGGTGCCCGGGGTCGATGGCTTCCTGTTCGACTTGGGCGTTTCGTCGCCGCAACTCGATATCCCTGGCAGGGGCTTTTCGTACAACGAGGACGCCCCATTGGACATGCGGATGGATCCGGGTAACAACACCTTAAACGCAGCTGAGGTCATCAACACCTATAACGAACACGACCTCGCCCGGATTCTACGCGTCTACGGCGAAGAGAAGTTCGCCTCGCAGATCGCGCGCGAGATCGTGCGCCGCCGCGAGCATGAACCGATCGAAACCACCGGTCAGTTTGTCGAGATCATCAAGGCTGGTATCCCTGCTGCCGCTCGTCGGCATGGCGGACACCCAGCCAAGAAAAGTTTCCAGGCCATTCGCATCGAGGTCAATCACGAACTCGATGTGCTCGAGCGAGGGCTTGACGCCGCCACAAGGTGGCTCAACCCGGGCGGACGCATCTGCGTCATCTCGTATCATTCGCTCGAGGACCGTATCGTAAAGAACCACTTTAAGGAGATGAGCCAGGGGTGCACGTGTCCGCCGGAGATTCCGGTGTGCGTGTGCGGCAACGTGTCGATACTCAAGGTCATCACCCGCAAACCCCTGGTTGCCCAACCCGATGAGGTTGCGCGCAACCCTCGGGCGAGATCAGCCAAGATCCGCGTGGCGCAGCGTCTGTAGACGCGACCGCGCGATATTGGACCTCCCGCTCGTACCACAAACGAAGCTTAAACACACTACCAACGTACTCGGGATGGGAGGCGGCATATCATGGGCTACAACACCTCAAACGCAGCACTCGCCTATGATATGAACGCCATGCCCGCCTATCGTGAGGCACCGCAGGCCCCCGTTGCTCCCCGCGAGCAGCGCACGCCGCGCTTTGATGTCTACACGGGCGCGGGCCGTCAGGCAAACCAGGCGGTAAGCCCGGTTTTCATGAGCGTTCTTAAAACGTTTTGCATCATTGCGGCCATCTTCATGACGATCGGTGTCGCCCGCGTGGCGCTCGCCGGCGTTACGGCCCAGGTGCTCAACAGCAACGCCGCGCTTACCAACACGCTCGAGAAGGCGACCGACGAGAGCTCCGACCTGGAGGTCATGCATTCGGTCTATGGTGCCGACACGCGCATTCGCGACCTTGCGGGCGCTTATGGCATGGTGGAGCCCAGCGAGAGCGTTACACTTGATTTTTCGCAGGATGCAGCCGCGGGCGCTAGCTCGACCGCGACCGCTCAGTAACAAGACGGTAGCTGAGTATGACAAATGACTATCGCCGCGGCTCCGACGGGGGTCGCGGTTCTGGACGTCCCTCATCGCGGGGACGTTCTGGTTATCAAGGAACGGGTCGGCCATCTTACAACGCGAGGCCGTCCTATGGCAACGACCCTGCGTCGCGTCTCCGTGGCTCGAGTGGCCCTCAAATGCATAACACCAGACCGCGCAAGAGCTCGTCGACCGAATGGCTCACGGGCACGCCGCTGCCCCGCCGCAAGGCCGTCATGGGCTTTATCGGGTTTGGCTTGGGTTTGGGCGTCCTTCGCCTTGCCGACTATCAAATCGTGGAAGCCGATAAGTTGCGCGACCGCGCCGATGCACGTCGCTTGCTTGCGCAGACGCTATATGCCAAGCGCGGTACCATCTACGACCGTAACGGCAACGTGCTGACGTCGTCGGTCGAATGCCGTAACATCGCCGTGAATCCTCAGCTTATCGAGGACGTTGACAAAACGGTATCGGCGTTGGTCAAAGCTACGGGCATCGATAAAAAGACCTGTCGCGAGCTCGTTGAGTCGGATGGCACCTGGGTGTATATCAAACGTCAGGTGGACGAGGATGATGTCGCGGCGCTGGAGAAGAAGAACCTGCCAGGCGTGCTCTTTGAGCAGGCCATGAAGCGCGTGTACCCCTACGGCAACCTGGCATCGCAGGTGCTTGGCGTGGTAAACGTGGACAACGACGGTCTGACGGGCCTCGAAAAACAGTACAACAAGCTTTTGACCGGAACGAACGGTTCGCTGGTGCGTGAGCGGGCGAGGGACGGTAGCTATATCGCGGGCGGCGCCTATAAGAAGGTCGCCGCGGTGGACGGCGTGGATATCGTGACGACGCTCGATGTCAATATCCAGCGTGCCGCCGAGGACGCCCTGGCCGAGGCGGTCGAAAAGACCAAGGCCAAGAATGGCTCGGCCCTGGTCACCGATCCCACGACGGGCGAGATTCTGGCGGCATGCTCGTATCCGACATATGACCAGACCGATCTGGAAAACGCCAAGACCGAGGACATGAACTTGCGTCTGGTTACCGATGCCTACGAGCCCGGCTCGGTCTTTAAGACGCTCGTGGCCGGTGCCGGCTTCGACTTGGGCGCCGTGCGTTCGAGCACGTCGTTTGAGGTACCGGCGAGCATTAAGGTCGGCGACGACACCGTTACCGACGTCGATAAGCGCGACTACACCATGACCATGGACGTGCGCGAGATGATGCGCCGTTCGTCCAATGTGGGCTTTGTCCTGGTGGGACGCAAGATCGGTGCCGATGATTTTGCCACCTATGTGGACAAGTGGGGTATCGGTCATAGCTCCGGTGTCGATTTTCCGGGTGAGAGCCTGGGCATCGTCAAGGAGCGCGACCAGTACGACGGCGCCACGCTGGGCTCGATGAGCTTTGGCCAGGCGCTGTCCGTCTCGCCGATTGAGGTTGCACGTGCCGTGGGCGGCATCGCGAACGGCGGCGTGATGATGACTCCGCACTTCTATAAGTCCAGCAAGGGTGATGAGAAGGACTGGGGCGAAGGCGAGCGTGCGATTTCGGAGGACGCTGCCGCCCAGGTGACATCGTGCATGCAGACGGTCGTGTCCGAAGGCACGGGCGTTGGCGGTGCGGTCGATGGCTATGACGTGGCGGGCAAGACCGGTACGGCCGAGCGTGCTGACGAGAACGGCGGTTACCTCAAGGAGAACTACATGTCGTCCTTTATGGGCTTTGCGCCGGCACAATCGCCCAAGGTGCTGTGCTATATCACACTCGATGGAACGCCGAGCGGCTCGGATGCCGCCGCGGTGCCATTCCAGTCCATTATGGCCAACGCGCTCGACGTGCTGGGTATCCCGCGCACGAAGTAGGGGGTTACAATCTTGAGCGTGGCCTGCCGTTTGATCTGAAGGGTGTTCACATGCCCTGCACCACGCGCGCATGGCACTGGGATACAATACGCCGATAGCATTATTAGGTTTACAGGGGAGCTGCAATGATAGAGATCGCCGTCAACAACCTCGCGGCCTCAACGGGGGCCCGAACCGTGACGGAAGAAGTCGATCGGGTATGCCGCGGGTGCGTTATCGACTCGCGTCAGGTCGAGGAGGGGACGATCTTTGTCGCCTTCCCTGGCGAAAAGGGCGACGGCAATGATTTTGCCTCCCGTGCCATCGAGTCAGGTGCCGGTGCCGTCGTGATGACGCGCGAGCCCGATGCCGAGCTGGTTTCGCTGGCGCAGGACAAGGGATGCGCCATCTTGCTGACCGACGACCCCGTGGAGTTCTTGCTGCGCTTGGCGCACGTATATCGCTTGGAGCTTGGCTGCCTGGTCGTCGGCATTACCGGTTCGATTGGCAAGACGACGACCAAGGA
>CABSMB010000144.1 GCA_902478705.1 uncultured Collinsella sp.
CGGCTGGCCCTCCGAAATACTCGTCAGAATAGTAAAGTCGAGCTTTTCCATGTACTCGACCACGTTGACGCGGCCGGTAAAGATCAGATCGCGCACACCTAGCGTCTCGACCAGCGCATGGCACTCCGCACCATATTCCTCATCATCCACGCCGCCCATAATATGCAGGCGTACCTTTGGCAGGCGCTCGTGCAGCTCAAAGAAGGCGTAGATCATGGTCTTGACGTCCTTGATGGGCGCCAGGCGCACCACGGCGCCAATGTCCACCCAGCCGTCATCGGGCTTTAAGGGAATATCCTTAAAGCGGTCAAACTGAATGCCATTAGGGATGACCAGGCATTTATCTGCATCGCAGCCCATATCGATCTGCGTTTTACGCGCGTTATGGAACAGACTTGTCACGCGAAAGGCGCGACGATAGATCTCCTCCGAAAGCAGGTAGAAAAAGCGGATCCAGCGGTCCTTAAACGACGGCACGACCCAGTCGGCGCGAATGATCTCCTCCTCGCGCTCGCGGGTGTAGATGCCGTGCTCGGTCAGCAGCGCCGGCGCGTTGTGAACGCTCGAACCAAGACTCGCGAGCAATCCGCCGTAGCCGGTCGAAATGGCGTGATACACGTCGGCAACCGGCACCTCGCTGCCCAGCAGATAAAGCACGGGCAGCAGCATGGAACGCATGGTATGGAAGGCGTCGGCGAACGGCGTATACGGATACTCGGCCAGGCACACGTCGCGGAAGATGCCCATAAAGGTGCGGCTCTGCAAAAACGAGAGCGGATGCACATGGCGGCGCTGGAAGATATCGAACAGCACATCCCAGTCGGGATTGGAGAGCGACACAAGCCGGCGCAAAGCCTCGCGCTCGCGCTCGTCAAAGTCGACCTCCTCCTGCTCGCCCGAGAGACGCAAGGCATCGTCCAGGAACACCTCATGCACCTCGACGACGTTCTTGGGCAGCTCGTAGACAAACTTGCCGCGGTCCTCGGCATGCGCTCCAATCACCCACAGCACAAACTCATGTTCTGGCATGGCCGTGATGTAGCCGTGCATCCAAGTGGACACGCCGCCGTGCACGTAGGGGTAGCAGCCCTCGAGCACCAAGCAGATTCTCATCGGTCGCCACCTTCCTTGCGCTCGATCGTCACGGTCTTGTCAGTCGCTTTGGCCAGGTACAGGTTGCCCGTCAGGTGCGTCATCTCGCCACCGGACACCGCACCCGGCTCACCGTCGTTGGCGCGGAACATTAACCACGCCTCGTCGTGAAAGTTGCCAAGGTTGAGCGTCCAGGCATCGTCGCTCGTGTCCACGCTCACCGTCACAGACGCAAAGCGCTGGATGGCGCCCGAACATTCCGAACCCGTCTGGTGACGCAGGTCGGGCGCGGACTTGGTCAGCCAGTCCAGGTAATCGGTCAGACCGCCCTTGTAGACCTCCCAGCCCTCCTTGGCGCCGCGGTCGGGATCCAGGAGGTCGTCGGGATGCATAAAGTGCGTGCTCACGTAGTGCATGTTGAGCTCGGACACCGCAGCCAGACGCATGTAGGTATCGTCGACCATGCCGCCCGATACAATGCGAGGCTGTTCCACGATGCCATCGCTCGCCACGCCAAACTCCTGCACGTAGGGCAGATCGGTTCCGTCCTCAAAATACGTACTGGCAATGGTCTTAATGCGCGGCACGTCCTCGCCAATGATCTTACGGGCGCGGGCCGAAAGGATATTCGACGGCGGCACATAAACCGAGCCGTGCGCATTGGGCAGGACGTCGTCTTGGAAGGCTATGAGTTCGTTGAGGGCCGCAACCAACGTGTCCTTATTCTTCCATGTTTTGTAGTCATACAGCGTGCCATAGTCGGTATCCGAGAGGGCCAACGGCTGATGGTTATACCCATGAAAGCCCAGCTCGCCGCCCATTTGCAGCAGCATGCCGCCAAAGTAACGGAACTGCGTAGCATCGGCCTGGCGCGCGGGCTCAGTCCGGTTGACCGCATCCTCGTAGTTTTCGATCATCACGCCGGTAAAGCGAATGTCGTATTGCTGCGCGAGTTTTTGCAGGTCGGGCCACCACACCTTGGCATAAAAATCGGCGATAGAAAGGCCATAGTCGCGCTTGATGTAGGTACCGTCGCCCGAGGGAACGGGGCTGGGGAAGTCGTCCAGGTAAAACACCGCGCTATTGATGACCGGATAGGCCGTGGCATCGCCCAGCAGGCTCACTGCCGCGGCATAGAAACCGCGCATGACCTTGTCGTAGATGCCGAAATTGCACACCACGGTGCGACCGCTGCCGCAATCGCTCGACCAGATAAGCGGAGCGCCCGTGTCACCGGTTTTAGCCCACACATGGGCCGTCTCGCGTAGCGAGACCGAAAGCGATGACTCGAAGGGATCCGAGAACTCATAGCGCTGACCGCCGCCGATCATAAAGTCCTCGCTCGGGACAATGCTCTCGGCCGTCACGTATTCGTAGCCGGCAGAATCGATGCCCAGCTTAGGACCGATTGCCTGCATGTAGCTCGAATTGTCCGGCGTCATGGCGAGCATCAGCGAACCACCGGCGCTCACCCAGCTCATGATGTCGGAGAGGTGCGTGCCGAGCCCATCGATCGAAGGCATCAGTAAAATCACGCGGTCGAACGACGTGAGGGAAGGAATCGCATCCGCGCCATCGGTGGCAATATCCACATCGCGGTGCGCGATCTTCATATCGAGCAGAATCTGGTCAAACTGCTCCTTGACGTCCTCGACGCCGTCCTGATCGGTATCGGTAATAACCAGGCACGTGGGCTTTTGGCCAAACATTGCCGAGCTCGCAGGCGTAGCGTCGTTGGCGGCAAGCATGCCCAGCTTGTGTTGCCCGGCGCTATACTGCACGCCAGCGCGCTCGATCAGCAGCACGGCTGCCATGGCGATAAAGACCGCCCAGACCACGAGCAGGCCCATCCAGCGAAAATGGCCCGCACGATCGCGGATATGTTGCACCACGCTCATCGGGCCTCCTCCCCGTCATGCCAAAACGCCAGTTTCTCGCGATTCTCGGCACTCAGATATACATGCTGCTTGTCGATCGCGTCGATCACACGGTGCACGCCAACGCCATCGTGTCGCATCACGGCCAAGCGAAGGCAGAGCATCCACACGTCCTGCTCGTCTGGTGCATCGATCACCAGCTGGCTGGCGACGTCCTCTGCCTTATCAATCTCGCCGGCATCGGCCAGCGCCGTGGCATAGCGAATGCGCAGTGCCGGCCCATCCTCGCGTTCGCAACGGCGCGCGAGCAAGCGTGCATACTGCTGGTGCTGAATCTGCGCCACGCGACCCTCGGCTAAACCCGAGTACAGATAAGCGCCCAAAAAGTCGCAATACGCATCCAGGTTATGTGGGCTGGGGTCGGTCTTAAACGCGCGTTCAAGCTGCTGGAGCTTAAGGTCGGACTCCTTGGAAATCTGCGCTACCGCCGTCGCGGCATAGTGCGCGACCTCAACGTCGTCGTTCAGCTTGGCGGCCTGCAGCTGCGCCAGGTACGCATCCGGGTCCTCGGTGAGCATGGAGAGCATCAGGCGGCGCCGGTCACCCGGGTCGTTGACGATGAGCGCCTCCTCGAGCGGCACCACGCCACCATCGCCCTCGCGTCCCTGCACGAGCATGCTGCGGTGCATGTCATCGTTAATGCGCAGTGTCTCCAGCGTGGCATCTTTGAGACCATCGCCGAGCACCACGCTGCGCACCGACAGCAGCACCACCAGCAATGGGCCCCACAGCGGCACGAGCACCATTACGGCAAGCATGTGCCCGCGAACCGGGAGCAAACCCAGCTTCATGAGCGTCCACAGCACCAGGCAAACCAGCGCGTGCATAAAGAGCAGTACGGTAGCAACGACAAGCGAGATCAAACGGTCTCCCCCTCACCGCTGTCGGCGGGCGCGATGCGCTGCAGCAAGGCCACAACATCCTCGCCGTCGACGAGCTCCACCGTAATGTGCTTGGCGGCCATGCGCTTGCAAATTACAGGCAGGTCAGCCTCGGTCGCCTGGCGCATGAGCAGGTAAAGCGCATCCCCATCGACCAAGCCTGCAGCGTCGCTCTCGCGAATCGCCGACCCAATGGCGCCGACCAGCTCGCCAACGGGCTCCATGCCTGGCACCACGCGCAGGAGCAAGAAGCTCCCCATCTTGTTGTCCGCAAGCGCTTGCTCGGCGGCGAGTTCCTGGCCAAAGGCGTCGTGGTTGAGCACGCGGGTGCCGGCAACGCAGCGCTTGTCCTGCGCTACGGCCTCGTAATCGAAGGCGCGTCCCAGCGCGCTTTCCACCAGGCCGCACAGAATGCGGAATAGGTTTTGGTAATACAGCGTCATTTGGCTTTCGGCCACCTGGCGCACAAAGATCAACACGGCGGGCGCCCCATCGTGCTCGATGACGTATCCGAACATAGGAAGGTCTGGGGTCAGCTCGCGATTCACCCAC
>CABSMB010000145.1 GCA_902478705.1 uncultured Collinsella sp.
GTGATGTCCTCGCGCGGCATATCGAACACGATCGAGCCGTTATCGATGCAGACAACACGGTCGGCGGCACGTTCAAGATCGGATGTAATGTGGCTCGAAAACAATACGCCGTGCTGTCCGTCGGCAACAAAGGAGAGCAGCTCGTCGAGCAGCTCCTCGCGTGCCATGGGGTCGAGACCCGCGGTGGCTTCATCCAAGACGAGCAGCTCGGCCTTGTGGCTGAGTGCGCAGGCAAGTTGCAGCTTCATGCCCATTCCGCGGGAGAGGTCCTTGACCTTTGCCTTGGGATCCAGACTAAACCGGTCGATGAGGCCGGCGAAGGTGTCGTGGTTCCAGGTGGGGTACGCCGGGCTTACGAGTGCCTTGACCTCGGTCACCTTGAGCGTGGAAGGGAAGGGGCACGTGTCCAGCACGAGTCCGATGCGAGAACGCATGCGGCGCTGAAGCTCATCGGGTGCATTGGCATCGCAGCGCTGTCCAAACAGATGCACCTCGCCGGCATCGAGCTTAATAAGCCCAAACGCGGCGCGAATCGTCGTTGTTTTGCCGGCACCGTTCGCGCCCACAAAGCCAACAATCTGGCCGGGCTCTACGGCGAGTGTGACATCGCGCAACGAAAAGCGGTTGCTCACCCGGCGCGAGACGGCTTTGAGTTCTAGTACGTTTTGCATGGTATAGCCTTTCTTGCAGATGGCTACTGCATGGTTTCGGGGGCAACAAGGTCGAGCATTTCGTGCAGCTTGTCGCGCGTGACGCCCAGGGCATCCGCCTGTGTCGCGGCCTGTGCAAGCAGTTCTTCGACATGGCAGAGCTGGTTTTCGCGCAAGAGCTCTTGGTTGCCCTCGGCGACAAAGCAGCCTTTGCCTTGCACGGTGCAGATAAAGCCGAGCCGCTCTAGGTCGGCGTAGGCGCGCTTGGTGGTGATGACGCTCACGCCCAGGTCGCTTGCGAGCGCACGAATGCTGGGGAGTTTGGCTCCCGCGGCGAGTGCACCCGAAAGGATCTGGGACTTGACCTGCGAGGATATCTACTCGTAGATGGGCTTGTCACTCGAATTGGATAGGATAATGTCCACAGCGGCTCCTTAGCTGATGGGCTACACGTGTATATAACCGGTAAGCACAGTATATATATATACTATGCACAGTTACGCAAGAGGGAAATCAGGATGGCCGGCGACCTTTTGTCTCGATCTGTAACATCTGGAGCCGTTTTGGGCGGCTAACTGTTACAGATTGAGATTTTGGCGGTAGGCCCATCCGTTTGTCTCAATCTGTAACAGGTTGAGGTTCAAAACCCGTCTAGATGTTACAGATCGAGACAAACTGCTGCGGAGTGCCGCCGCCGACCGGTATCCAAGTCCCAGCTGATGAATTTGTCCTGATAGGCGCCCTGTCGCAGCTTTTCACCGCTACAATAGTGCGGTTACAACGACGTAATGCACTCAACGCAAGAAAGGATCCGCATGGCAAGCCTGTCGGATGAAATCTCGTCGCGCCGCACATTCGCGATCATCAGCCACCCGGACGCCGGTAAGACCACGCTTACCGAGAAGCTGCTGCTCTATACCGGCAGCATCCAGACCGCCGGCTCGGTCAAGGGCAAGAGCTCGGCCAAGCACGCCGTCTCGGACTGGATGGACATCGAGAAGGAGCGCGGCATCTCCGTTACTTCCTCGGTGCTGCAGTTCACCTACAACGGCGCCTGCGTCAACATCCTCGATACCCCCGGCCACCAGGACTTCTCGGAGGATACCTACCGCACCCTGATGGCCGCCGACGCCGCGGTCATGGTCATCGACGGCGCCAAGGGCGTCGAGGCCCAGACCAAGAAGCTCTTTAAGGTCTGTACGCTGCGCCATATCCCCATCTTCACCTTTGTGAACAAGCTCGACCACGAGGCTCGCGATCCGTTTGAGCTCATGGAAGAGATCGAGAACGTCCTGGGCATCAACACGTATCCCATGAACTGGCCCATCGGCAGCGGCCGCAACTTCCGCGGTGTGTTCGATCGTCAGACTCGTCGCGTCATCGCCTTTGAGGGCGACGGTCACGCCAACGCCACCAAGAAGGTCGCCGAGGTCGAGGCCGAGCTGGGCGATCCTTCCATGGATGAGCTCATCGGCGAAGAGAACCACAAGAACTTGATGGACGACATCGAGCTGCTCGATGGCGCCGGCGACGAGCTCGATCTGGATGCCGTGGCCTGCGGCAAGCTGAGCCCGGCGTTCTTTGGCTCGGCGCTCACCAACTTTGGCGTGGAGCCCTTCCTCAAGGAGTTCTTGCGCCTTGCCCCGACGCCGCGCGCCTACACCGACACGCTCACCAGCGAGCCGGTCGACCCCTGCCGCGACGACTTTAGCGGCTTTGTGTTTAAGATCCAGGCCAACATGGACAAGAACCACCGCGACCGTATCGCCTTTGTGCGCATCTGCTCGGGCAAGTTCGAGCGCGGCATGGACGCCTTCCATATGCAGGGCAACCGCAAGCTCAAACTGGCCACGGGCACCTCGATGATGGCCGACGACCGCGCCATCGTGGACGAGGCATACGCGGGCGATATCGTGGGTCTGTTCGACCCGGGCATCTTTAGCATCGGCGACACCGTGTGTTCCGGCAGGCATCACGTGCAGTACCCGCAGATCCCGACGTTCGCGCCCGAGATGTTCGCCCGCATCACGCAGGTCGATACGCTCAAGCGCAAGCAGTTCGTGAAGGGTATGGAAGAGCTTGCCCAAGAGGGCGCCATCCAGATCTTCCGCGAGCTGGGTGCCGGTATGGAGAGCGTTATCGTCGGCGTGGTCGGCGTGCTGCAGTTTGAGGTGCTCGAGCGCCGTCTGAAGGCCGAGTATCGCGTTGAGGTGCGTCGCCAGCCGCTGCCCTATACCGACATCCGCTGGATCCAGAACGACCCCGACACCATCGATATCCCGAGCCTCTCGCTCACGCGCGACACCCTGCGCGTCGAGGACATGCGCGGCGGCAAGCTGCTGCTGTTCACGAGCCCGTGGAACGTGGATTGGGCGACCGACCACAACCCCGACCTGATCCTGTCGGAGTTTGGCAACGTAGCCTTTTAACACATCGGCGCGGTGGCCCTGCGGGGCTGCCGCGCCGTTTACTTGCCTGCCGCCGTGTGAGCGGCTATCATACCCACCGTCGTCTCAAGACCGGGGCGGCCGAGCAGTTCGGGTCCGATATCCTGCTCGTTAAACCCAAAACCAAAGGAGTACATAATGATCAAGAAGGTCATGGAGGACTACAAAGTCCTGTTGCGGAGCGTTCCCGCGGCAACGGTTTCGCTGTTTATCGTGAGCGTCATCATGATGAACCTGCTGGCCAACAAAGAGCTCATCAGCCTGCCGTATCTGGCACTCGACTGCGGCTTTGTGGTGAGCTGGGTCTCGTTCTTGTGCCAGGACATGATCTGCAAGCGCTTTGGCGCCAAGGCATCCATCAAAATCTCTATCCTCGCGCTGCTGGTTAATCTGGCCGTGAGCCTGTGCTTTTGGCTGTGCTCGCTCACGCCCGGCATGTGGGGCGCCTACTACGACACGGGCATGATCGAGGTCAACACCGCCCTCAACGTCACCATCGGCGGCACCTGGTACGTAGTGTTTGGCTCGTCGCTGGCCATGCTTACCTCTGCCGTGGTCAACTCCACGCTCAACCAGTCGCTCGGCCGCATGCTCAAGAAGAATAACTTTGCGAGCTTTGCCTTCCGTTCCTATGTGTCCACGGGCATTGGCCAGTTTATCGACAACCTGGTCTTTGCCATTGTGGTGAGCCATACGTTCTTTGGCTGGACCTGGGTGCAGGTGCTTATGTGCTCGCTGACCGGCGCTATCGCCGAGCTGCTGTGCGAGGTCTTCCTGAGCCCCGTGGGCTATAAGGTCGTGCGCAGCTGGGAGCGCGAGAACGTGGGCGCCGAGTATCTTGAGCGTCACGCAACTGCTTAAGGAGCCAACATGCAGGTTTTGATCACGGGCGCTTCGGGCGGCATCGGAGCCGCGTGTGTTCAGCGCTTTTTGGACGAGGGTCACGAGGTTGTGGGCTTTGATCTGCTGCCGGCCGCGGTCGAGCATGAGCGCTACCGTCACCTGATTGTGGATGTCCGCGAGCCGGATACGTTCCCGGACGACCTTGAGCCCCAGGTGATCGTGAACGTTGCCGGCACGCAGGACTCGGCCGACGACATTGCGGCAAACCTGACGGGTACCATCAACGTGACCGAGCGGTATGCCTTTATGGGGGAGGGCCTTGCCGCCAAGCCGGCGCCGGCCATTCGTTCTGTGGTCAACGTGGGCTCGGCGAGCGGGCACACGGGGTCGGAGTTCCCTGCATACGCGGCCAGCAAGGGCGGTATTATCGCCTATACCAAGAACCTTGCGAACCGTCTGGCGCCGCAGGCCATCGCCAACAGTGTGGACCCGGGCGGTGTCATCACAC
>CABSMB010000146.1 GCA_902478705.1 uncultured Collinsella sp.
CCTCTCGGGCGCCAGCGCGCGCGACACCGTAGCCCGCTTCGTTGAGTCTCAGCAGGGCCTCGCCGGCACCGTCACCGCTATCAAGAACCGCTACTTTGGCGGCAACGTGGACGTGACCGGCCTCATCGTTGCGAGCGATATCCTGGAGCAACTGCCGCAAGACCTGTCGGGGGTTATGCTCTTTGTGCCTAAGCTCATGTTCAACGCTGACGGCATGACGCTTGACGAGTATCATCGTGACGATTTACTCGCAAGCCTTACCCATCGCGGCGCCGAGGTTCATGTGGTGTCGACCATGCCGCATGAGCTGCTCGATACCCTAGAGCACATCCTTGGCATAACGCCTGCCGACTCTACTAATTTCGCTGACCCTACTCAATAAAGGAGAGCAGATGAAACCTATCGTCGCCGTCGTCGGACGCCCCAACGTGGGCAAGTCCACGCTCGTTAACCGCCTGGCCCAGACCTCGGACGCCATCGTCCACGAGTCTCGCGGCGTCACGCGCGATCGCTCGTATCACACGGCCGACTGGAACGGCCGCGAGTTCACCATCGTCGACACGGGCGGTATCGAGCCGCTCAAGAGCGACGACGTCTTTGCCACGTCCATCCGCGACCAGGCGCTCGCCGCCGCCGAGGAAGCCGCCGTCATCCTGTTTGTGGTCGACGGCCGCACCGGCGTCACCGAGGAGGACGAGTCGGTCGCCCGCATGCTCAAGCGCTCCGACAAGCCGGTCTTTCTGCTGGTGAACAAGCTCGACAACCCCGATCGCGAAAACGACAACATCTGGGAGTTCTATTCGCTCGGCATCGGCGAGCCTACGCCGCTTTCGGCCCTGCACGGCCACGGTACGGGCGACCTGCTCGACGACATCGTCGCCCTGCTCCCCGAGGAGGAGGACGAGGTCGCCGACGAGTTCCCCGACGCGCTGAACGTCGCCATCATCGGCCGACCCAACGCGGGCAAGTCGTCGCTGTTCAACCGCATCTTGGGCTCCGATCGCTCCATCGTGTCCAACATCGCCGGAACCACGCGTGACGCCATCGACACCGTCGTCGAGCGCAACGGCAAGCACTACCGCATGGTTGACACCGCGGGTATCCGCAAGAAGAGCACCGTCTACGAGAACATCGAGTACTACTCCATGGTCCGCGGCCTGCGCGCCATCGACCGCGCCGACGTGGCACTGCTCGTCGTCGATGCCTCCGTGGGCGTTACCGAGCAGGACCAGAAGGTCATGGGTCTTGCCATCGAGCGCGGCTGCGCCATCGTGGTGCTGCTCAACAAGTGGGACCTGCTCGACGACGACCGCAAGCGCGAGGCCTGCATGGAGACCGTCGACCGCCGTCTGGGCGTCATGGCTCCCTGGGCCCAGTACCTGCGCATCTCGGCCCTGACCGGCCGCAGCATCGAAAAGATTTGGGCGATGGTCGACGCTGCCGAGAAAACGCGCTCGCAAAAGATCTCCACCTCGCGCCTCAATACGTTCCTCACCGACCTGCGCGAGTTTGGCCACACCGTGGTGGATGGCAAGCGCCGCCTACGCATGCACTATGTGACCCAGACGGGCGTCAACCCGCCGACGTTCACGTTCTTCGTCAACCACAGCGACCTGGTCAACGACACTTACCAGCGCTATGTGGAGAACCGCATGCGCTCGACCTTCGACTTCGCCGGCACGCCCATTCGACTCTTCTTTAGGAAGAAGGAGCAAAAGGATGCTTAATCCGTTTCTGCTGACCGCCATCTGCGCCGTGGTCTCGTTCTTTATCGGAGCGATTCCGTTTGGCCTGATCCTGGGCCGCGTGTTCAACCACACGGACATTCGCAAGGCGGGCTCCGGTAACATCGGCACCACCAACGCACTGCGCGTGGCCGGCCCCAAGGTGGCCGCGCTCACGCTGCTGTGCGACTGCCTTAAGGGCGCTATCTGCGTGATCATCGCGCGCCCGCTCATCGCGAGCATGGGCTTTGGCTTCCCCGTGAGCATCATGGCCCCCGGTGCCGCCGGCGACTGGATGCTCGGCGTTATTTGCCTGGCAGCCGTGTGGGGCCACATCTTCTCGCCCTACCTCAACTTCCACGGCGGCAAGGGCATCGCCGTGGGCTTGGGCGTAATCCTTGCCTGGTACTGGCCCATTGGCCTGTCGCTACTGGGCATGTTTATCGTGGCCGTCGCCATCACCAAGTACGTGTCGGTCGGCTCGCTCGCCGCCGCCATCGGCCTTCCCATCGCCGCCTGCGCGGTCTTTCCGTACAGCAGCCTGGGCCTCAAGTTTTGCATGGCGATGATCGGCATCACCGTGGTGTGGGCCCATCGCTCAAATATCCAAAAGCTCATGGCCGGTAAGGAGTCCAAGCTATCGTTTACCAAGCGCGTCACCGAGCCCGACGATAAGTAGGAGAGAGTCATGAATGTTGCGCTGATTGGCTCCGGCTCCTGGGGAACCGCCGTTGCCGGCCTTGCCGCCGCGCGAGCCGAGCGCGTGACCATGTGGGCCCATAGCGAGCAGACGGCCGCCGGCATTAATGCTGAGCATCGTAATCCCCGCTATCTGGTGGACTACGAGCTGCCAGAAAACGTTATCGCCACGACGGACCTGGCGCAGGCGCTCGACGGCGTCGACGCCATCATCTTTGCCGTGCCTTCGACCCACCTGCGCGGCGTCTGCCATCAGGCGGCGCCGTTCATCGCGGACGAGACGCCGGTCCTGTGCCTCACCAAGGGCATCGAGCCCGAGTCCGGCCTGCTCATGAGCGAGGTCATCGCCAGCGAGATTGGCAACGAGTCGCGCGTGGCGGCGCTTTCGGGCCCCAACCATGCCGAGGAGATCTGCCGCGGCGGGCTTTCGGCCGCCGTCATCGCCAGCGAGGACCAGCAGGTGGGGGAGACCTTTAAGGACCTGTTGCTGTCCACGGCCTTCCGCATCTACCTGTCGCAGGACATGACCGGCGTCGAGGTCTGCGGTGCCATGAAAAACGTCATCGCTATCGTGTGCGGCATTTCCGCCGGCTCGGGCGCGGGCGACAACACGCTCGCCCTTATCATGACGCGCGGCCTGGCCGAGATCAGCCGCCTGGTGCATGCCCGCGGCGGTCAGGCCATGACCTGCATGGGACTTGCCGGCATGGGCGACCTTATCGCCACCTGTACCTCGGAGCATTCGCGCAACCGTACCTTTGGCTACGAGTTCGCCCACGGTGTGTCGCTTGACGAGTACCAGGCACGTACGCATATGGTCGTCGAGGGCGCCGTCGCGGCCCGCAGCGTCAGCGAGCTCGCCCGTTCACTGGGCGTAGACATTCCGCTCACCTTTGCCGTGGAGCAAACGCTCTACAACGGTGTTACTTTGGATAGGGCGCTCGAAATTCTTACCGACCGCGTCCCTTCGCAAGAGTTCTACGGACTCACCGACTAGCGCAGAAAGGCTTCTACCATGGGTTCCATCAAAATCGCTCCGTCCGTCCTTTCGGCCGATATGGCCAACCTCAAGGGCGAGCTCGACAAGATCGCCGGTGCCGACTACGTGCACTTCGACGTTATGGACGGTCACTTTACCGGCAACCTCACCTTTGGCGTCGACATCCTCAAGGCCGTCAAGCGCTCCACCGATGTGCCGGTCGACGCGCACCTGATGGTGTCGAACCCCGACGAGACGGTCGATTGGTATGCCGACGCCGGCGCCGATATGATCACCGTGCACTACGAGGCCTCCACGCACCTGCACCGCACGCTTACGCATCTGCAGCAGCGCGGCGTCAAGGCCGGCGTGGTGCTCAACCCCGCCACGCCCGTCTGCGTGCTCGAGAGCATTATCGATGTCGTCGACATGGTGCTGCTGATGAGCGTGAACCCCGGCTTTGGCGGCCAGAGCTTTATCCCGGGCACCATCGCTAAGCTGCACGAGCTCAAGGCCATGTGCGAGCGCCACGGCGTGTCGCCCCTGATTGAGGTTGACGGCGGCATCTCTTCCAAGAACATCGCCGAGGTCGTCAAGGCCGGCGCCAACGTGCTCGTAGCCGGTTCTGCCGTATTTAAGTCCGAAGACCCCGCCGCCGAGGTTGCGCTGCTGCAGAAGCTGGGCAACGAGGCCGCACAGGAGGCATAAACCCTTATGACCGCAGGTCAGAACCGCATACCCGTGAATCTTGACTATGCCGCCTCGACGCCTATGCGCGCCGAGGCGCGCCTTGCGCAGCGCGAATACGACGAAAGCGAGCTTGCCGGCGTCAATCCCAACTCGCTGCACTCACTGGGCCGCAAGGCCGCCGCGCGCCTGGAATTCGCCCGTCGCGAGATTGCCCGCAGCTTTGGCGCGCGCGTCCGTCCGTCCGAGATCATTCTGACCAACGGCGGCACCGAGGCCAACCAACTGGCGCTGCTCGGTCTTGCCGAGGGCGCTCGCCAGCGCGATCGCAAGCGCGACCGCGTGATTGTT
>CABSMB010000147.1 GCA_902478705.1 uncultured Collinsella sp.
CCTCATGGGCATCGGCGTGCTGTGGGGCAAGATGGACCTGCTCAACGCCATGCCTCCCATGCTTACCGGCGGTGAGATGATCGATTCGGTCACCGAGCAGGACGCCGTCTGGGCGCCCGTTCCCGAGAAGTTCGAAGCCGGCACGCAGGACGCCGCCGGCATCTTCGCCACGGGCGCGGCTCTCGATTACCTGGTCAACACCGTGGGCTATGAGAACATCCGGGCCCGCGAGCAGGCACTCGTCCACTATCTGATGGGCGAGCTCATGCAGCTCGACTTTGTCCAGATCATCGGCTCCATCTATTGGGATAACCACCACGGCGTCGTGAGCTTTAACGTCAAGGGCATCCACCCGCACGACGTCGCGAGCATCATGGACATGGACGGCGTCTGCATCCGCGCCGGCCACCACTGCGCGCAACCGCTGCTCACCTGGCTGGGCGTCGAGAACCTTGCCTGCTGCCGCGCCAGCGTGGCCTTCTACAACGACAAGGCCGATATCGACAAGTTCATCGCCGGCCTGCATCACGTTTGGAGCACGTTCAATGGGTAATCTGTATACCTCCACCACGTTTATGGAGCACAACTCGCACCCCGACTACAAGTACGAGATGGACGCTCCCACGCACGAGCACGACGGCATCAACCCCAGCTGCGGCGACGAACTCACCTTGCAGCTACGTGTCGAGAACAACGTGATCGAGGAGGCCTCCTTTACTGGCCACGGCTGCGCCATCAGCCAGGCCAGCGCCGATATCATGGCCGACCTCATCACCGGCGAGACGGTCGAGGAGGCACGCCGCCTGGCTGAGCTCTTCCTGGCCATGATCCGCGGCGAGCAGCTCACCGAGGAGGATCTGGAAGATCTGGACGAGGCCGCCCAGCTCCAGGACATCTCGCACATGCCCGCCCGCGTCAAATGCGCCGAACTCGCCTGGCGCACCCTCGACGGTATGCTCGAGGGGCAAGCTAACCAGTAGCGGATGCCCCGAATTCAAGGATTTTGATTGCCGAGCCGCCTGTATCGGGCGGCTCGGCTTTTTCATAGCGAGCGCACACAGCCCACGCGTCCGGCACCCCTTCTATCATTCATCGCACGGCCAACCGCGAACACGAGCGTTTTCCACCGTACCAAAGGCATGCGACAGGGCCACAGGCACTCTAAGCAAGGTGCCAAGCCCCATCTTGCTGGTCTTCGGCACGCCTCGCGCCTGCCGCGGACAGGTCCCCTAGGGTGCGGCGTGCATTTTTGCGAGTATTCAGCACGCCAAGCCGCGTGTATACGCATCGGAAGCACTAATCAACATTACCAGTCGCCTTTATAGTGCGTTTTAGAATAAGCATCGTGGTCTCAGGGGGCGCAAACATGAGTTTCGGGAGCACATCGGCAGGCATAAATAGCTTCAGGGCCCGCATGTTGCAGGATTGCAACGGTGCCGACAGTACCACGATGCAGAAAACTCCGCTTTTTGCACGGCGCGGACGGGGGTAGGTACGGGCAAAACCGAGCTAAGGCGTTAATTTATGCATAACGGCGTCTGTTCTATGCAAATTAAGAAGCGCAGTTACCGTACCCGAGCTTTTAGAACAATAGCTGTAGCGTATGGGCGACCCCAGCTGCGGTGCACCGGCGGCCCTACACCACGTTTCCGCCAGTCCGCACCGCCGCTCGCGCACGGGCGCGCACAATACGAGAAACGGTACTTTTGCCAATCCCCGTATACCGCTCAATCTGACGCACCGTAAAACCAGCATCGTGCAATCCAAGAATAACGACATTGCGTTGCGCCGACGGTGCGGCTTTAACCACGTGGAGCGGAACCCCGAGCCCCTTCGCCAACTTTTCGGCAAAGGCGTGGCGTTCCCACTCCGTCTCTTTCATATCGCACAGCGCTGGCTCGCCGCTGTCGGGCGTCGAAAGCGAATAGGCAATAAAATCCTTAGCAGAACCGAAAAGCTCAAGCACGCATGAAGGGTCGGAAAATCCCCTCCTCATATCGTTGTCATAGGCCCGTAGATACGCGGCAAAGCTGCTCCACGGATAGCGCTCGATTAAGCTGATGCCAGCCTCCTGCGGATCGGCGTGTACGGAGCGAATAGCCTCCATCACCTGCCAGTCTGTATCGAGCGAGCGACGCTCAAAACGCTCACGAAACAGGCAGCCCGTGCGCCCGGTACGTTTATTGAACCGACGGGCATACGTCAGCAGCAACCGCTGCATGGCTGCGCTCATTTCATCCTCATAATCCAAAAGCACCAGATCCACGTGGTCGTCCATAAGGCACCACGCCACGATTGTCACCCCCGCCTCCCGGCAGCAGTCGCGCATCAGCTCCAGAAACTCCCAGCGGTCGTCATCGGTCTCAAAGATCAGTTGCTTGCCTGTACCGCGGGCACAGACATGGTAAAAGCCGGTGACCGTTCTCCAAACGCGCTGCATGACGCTCCCCTCGCCGGGATCTGCTTGCCATCCAATACAGCACGATTGAAGCGTGCCATCAAAACATTCACGCAAAACAACTACGCCACACGGCAAAAGGCAGTATACAGGCGGCGAACGGCATCATAGCTACAGGTCAGACAACGCGACATAGTCAAAAGCTTGAACAGAACCGACCCCCTTCAGCGAACCGCACAGCCGCAAACAGCTTTGTTAAATCGCTTCAATTGAAAGTTCCGCGCTTCTCGCTACGAAAACTGAGCCGTTCGCCGAATATTCCGTGCATTTCGCGGTATTATAGGGGCTGCATGTCATGTCCCTTTCGAAGGGTCGCCCGGCAATCGCCAGCCACGACCCCCAGACGGGACGCCAACACGATAGAGAGGAGAGGCATGCAGTACTCACAGGAAGTGGAGAACATGTGCCCCGTTGCCAAGGGTGCATACCACGGCCCCGCACCCATCCCCGAGGAGGGCAAGTGGGTCCAGGCTAAGGAGATTTCCGACATCTCCGGTCTTACGCACGGTGTGGGTTGGTGCGCACCCCAGCAGGGCGCCTGCAAGCTCACGCTGAACGTCAAGGACGGCATCATCGAGGAGGCCCTCGTTGAGACCATCGGCTGCTCGGGCATGACCCACTCTGCCGCCATGGCTTCCGAGATCCTTCCCGGTAAGACCATCCTCGAGGCCCTCAACACCGACCTCGTCTGCGACGCCATTAACGTTGCTATGCGCGAGATCTTCCTGCAGATCGTTTACGGCCGCAGCCAGACCGCGTTCTCCGAGGGCGGCCTGCCCGTGGGCGCCTCCCTCGACGACCTCGGCAAGGGCCTTCGCTCTCAGGTCGGCACCATGTTCGGCACCAAGGCCAAGGGCGCTCGTTACCTCGAGCTCGCTCAGGGCTACGTCACCCGCATGGCTCTCAACGACAAGAACGAGATCATCGCGTTCGAGTTCCTGAACCTCGGTAAGTTCACCGACGCCGTCAAGGCCGGCAAGACCCCCGAGGAGGCCATCGCTGGCGCTATGGGCCACTATGGTCAGTGGGACAACGCTGCCAAGTACATCGACCCGCGCACCGACGAGGAGACTCACTCCGTCGCCAGCGTGTTCCCGGTTCACGAGTAGAAAGGGAGGGAAATAACTATGACTGTTACGTTCGAAGGTTACGAGCGCCGCGCTGACAAGATCAACAAGTGCCTCGCCGACAACGGCATCGCCTCCCTCGAGGAAGCTCTGCAGATCTGCACCGACAAGGGCTTCAACCCGCGTGAGATCGTCAACAACACCCAGTCCATCGCCTTCCAGAACGCTGAGTGGGCCTACACCCTCGGCTGCGCTCTCGCTGTCAAGCGTGGCGCCAAGTCCGCTTCTGAGGCTGCTGCCATCATCGGCGAGGGCATCCAGGCCTTCACCGTTCCCGGCTCCGTCGCCGAGGACCGCAAGGTCGGTCTGGGCCACGGCAACCTGGGCGCTATGCTGCTCTCCGACGACACCGAGTGCTTCGCCTTCCTGGCCGGCCACGAGTCCTTCGCTGCCGCTGAGGGCGCTATCGGCCTGGCTCTGAACGCCAACAAGGCTCGCAAGAAGCCGCTGCGCGTCATCCTCAACGGTCTGGGCAAGGACGCTGCTCAGATCATCGCCCGCATCAACGGCTTCACCTACGTGAAGACCCAGTTCGACTACTACACGGGCGAGCTCAAGGTCGTCGAGACCATCCCCTACTCCGATGGTCCCCGCGCTGCCGTTAACTGCTACGGCTCCGACGACGTCCGCGAGGGCGTTGCCATCATGTGGCACGAGAACGTCGATATCTCGATCACCGGTAACTCCACCAACCCCACCCGCTTCCAGCACCCCGTCGCCGGCACCTACAAGAAGGAGCGCCTCGAGGCTGGCAAGAAGTACTTCTCCGTCGCTTCTGGTGGCGGCACTGGCCGTACCCTGCACCCGGACAACATGGGCGCCGGCCCTGCCTCTTACGGCA
>CABSMB010000148.1 GCA_902478705.1 uncultured Collinsella sp.
GTGCCCACCAGGCCACCGCCAATGACGGCGACGCGGCCGCTGAGCTCCACCTTGCCGGCCAGCACGTCCCAGCTCGAGACGACCTTCTCCGAATCGGCACCCGAAACGGGGATGACCACGTCGTGCGCGCCCACGGCCACAATCGCGGCGTCGGCGGCGTTGAGGTCCTCAGCGGTAGCGGCATGGTTGAGCTCAACCTTCACGCCCAGGCCGGGCAGAATCTTCTCGTAGTACTCGACCGAGCGCATGATCTCGTCCTTGCGCGGGGGCGCAGCCGCCAGCACAATCTGGCCGCCCAGATGATCGCTCGCCTCGTAGACGATCACATCGTAGCCGCGCTTGGCCGCCACGCGTGCGGCCTCCAGGCCGGCGATGCCGCCGCCCACCACGGCGATCTTCTTGTCGCCCTCACCCGGCTTAATGGCGATGGTCGCCTCGTCGCCGTTCTCGGCATTGAGCACGCACGAGATGTACTTGCGGTTTTGAATCGCATCGACGCAGCCCTTGTTGCAGTTGAGGCACTCGCGGATGGGCTCGCCCGTGGCGGCCTTGAGCGCAATGTCGGGGTCGCACATGAGCGAGCGGCCATAGGCGATGATGTCGGCCGCGCCGTCTTCCAGGATCTTCTCGCCCGCCTCGACCGAGACCACGCGGCCAACGGTTGCCACCGGCACGGAGACCAGGGCCTTGACGCGCTCGGCCACGGGCAGCGTCCAGTTGTAGGGCATGGCGCCCATGGGCGGAATGGTATCGCCCATGTTGCCGGTGTGGTTTGCCTGCGCAACCTGGATCATGTCGATGCCGGCGCCCTCGAGCAGCTTGGCGAACTCGCAGGCCTCGTCGGGCTGCAAGCCGCCCTTGCCGCGCGGCGTGCCGTCGGGGTTCTCCATGATCACGGGGAGTTTGTACTCCACCATCAGCTGCGGCGCGGCCTCCTTAATGGCGGCAACGACCTCCAGCGCATAGCGGACGCGGTTCTGGAACGAACCACCGTACTCGTCGGTGCGCTGGTTGAGGATGGCCGAGCACAGCGAACCCACCAGGCGATCGCCGTGGACCTCGATGGCGTCGATACCGGCCTGCTGCGCGCGGGCGGCCGAGGCGGCGATGGCCTCCTTGATCTGGGTGAGCTGCTCCACGCTGGCCTCGTTCACAAAGTGCTGCATGTCGTGGTGCAGCTTGGCGTAGGCCTGCTTGCGGATCTCGTTGGACTCGGCCATCTTGGCGGCGAAGGTCTCCTCGTCGCCGGCGGCCTTGGCCTCCTGCGCGACCTTGGCGGCGGCCATGGAACCCATGACCATGCGGCCGACGCCGGGTACGTCGTACTCGGGGTGGAACAGTTGTAGCGCGATCTTGGCACCGTGCTTGTGGACGGCGTCGGCCAGCGCCTTAAACGTGGGGATCTGGGCGTCGGTCGCCAGCTTGGGCGTGGGGCTCGCGGTCATGACGGGAGCGACGTCGCCGATGACGATGTAGCTCACGCCGCCACGGGCCAGGCGCTCGTAAAAGGCCAGGCTGCGCTCGCCGATGGAACCGTCGCGCTCCTCGTAGCCGGTGGTCAGCGGCGGGAACATAATGCGGTTCTTGAGCTCAAGGGGGCCAACCGTAATGGGCTGAAGCAGCTTGGATACAGGTGCGGTCATGGACATTCCTCTCTTGTAGGCGCGGCGGCGATGTTGCCGCGTAGTTGTCTAAAGGATATGGCATGGGGGCACGGCAGCACAACGAAAATCGGCGGATAGCAGGCGGCGGCAGCTGGATGGGGCGGGGCGGCCCGTCGGTTTGTCTCAATCTGTAACAGTTACTCAGCAAAACCGGGTCCTACTGTTACAGATCGAGACATTCCCCTCGGCCCATCCTCAACAATCTCGATTTGTAACATCTAGACCGACTTTTGGCCTCCACCTGTTACAGATCAAGACAAACGGAAGCGTTCCGTCGGAAAATCTCGATCTGTAACACCTACAGGCCAAAAACGACCCTAGATGTTACAAATCGAGACGAACAAATTCGGTCCGACCAAACATCTCAATCTGTAACATCTAGACCGACTTTTGGCCCCTACCTGTTACAGATCGAGACAAACCAATCTAGCCTGCCGAAACATCTCAATCTGTAACATCTAGCCGCCCAAATCGGGTCTAGATGTTACAGGTCGAGATCTTTGATTGAGAGGTTGGGAATTGGGCTAAGAAAACAGTCCCGGAATAACAAAAAAGCTCGCCGGCTAGGCCGACGAGCTGCAAGTTCTTGGTCGCGGGGGCAGGATTTGAACCTACGACCTCCGGGTTATGAGCCCGGCGAGCTACCAGACTGCTCCACCCCGCAATGTCTGGGCGCCTCATGTGCGCAAGAAAGAATATTACTCAGGAGTTCGGTAAACGGCAAGGAAAATCTCGTAGAGCATAATTCCTTCATATTTAAACCCCTCAGTCTATATCACCGTAAATGAATCGCAGCCGAGCGCCGGCGGCACGTATACAATGGTGCGCGTCCTTTTACGCCGACACCTGGAGTAGACATGCTGCTCGCTATCGATATGGGAAACACGCAGACGGCCATGGGCCTGTTTGACGGAGACGAGCTGGTGCAGTCGTGGCGTATGCCCACCGACCGCTCCTATACCGCCGACGAGATCCACGTGCGCCTGATGGGCTTTTTTAAGATGTACGACCTCTCACTCGGCGCGGTCGACGCGATCGCCTTTGCTGGCGTGGTGCCGCAGCTCTCGCGCGAATGGCACGCCGTGGCCGACCGCATTGCCGCGGACGCCATCGTCATTGGGCCGCAGACGGCGGCCGTGACCAAGCTGCGGGCGGCGCGCCCCCAGGCCGTTGGCGCCGACCGCATCGCCAACGCCGTCGCTGCCGAGACCTTCTACGGCGCCCCGGCGATCGTGGTGGACTTTGGCACCGCGACCAATATCGACGTCATCGACGAGGACGGCTATTACATTGGCGGAGCGATTGCGCCGGGCATCCGCATTTCGATGGACGCGCTCGCCGCCCGAGCCGCCAAGCTCGCTAGCGTTCCGCTCGAGGCGCCCGAGCACGCCATCGGCCGCGATACCGAGGAGTGCATCAAGGTCGGCGCCGTAACGGGCGCTGCCGCTATGGCCGAGGGCCTGGTCGCGCGCATGAAGCGCGAGCTGGGGCGCGAGGACGTCACCGTTATCGCCACGGGCGGCCTCGCCAGCATCGTCGCCGATTCGACCGACGCATTCGACGCGGTCGACGGACAGCTCACCATCAAGGGTATCTGCGAAATCTACCGCCGCATGCAGGAGCTGGGGTAGGACGGGGACCTAAGTCGAGCACACCCGATGCCACAGTCCCCGCAAGCTTTCGCCAAGTCTATTCCTCAAAATTGAATAATTTTCAGTTTTGAGGAATAGGATCGAGATGCCGCCCTGCAGTCACGCAGAAGCCCTCCCCGGTGCAAGCCGAGGAGGGCTTCTGTCGTCATCGTTATCTTTGAACGCGAGTGCCTCGCGCTACAGACCGCGAATCCGTACGGCCTCGGGCGGAAACTCCTGCTCGCCGGCATCGGTCTTGATGGTCGCGCGGCCCCAGATGTCCAGGCCCGCAAACACACCGACCGCAAGCGGCAGGCCGTTGGGCGACACCGCTGCAACTTGGCGACCCAGCAGCGGCACCATATCGAAATACTCGCCCAGCACGGGAGCCAGCGGGCCGGCAGCGCCCTGCGGGGTGTTCGCGACGGCAGCCCAGGCATCCACGCGGACAAGCACGGCGGCGGCCAATGCCTCGACCAGCACTTCGTCGGCCATATCCACGCCAAGCTCGTTCAGCGCCGCGCGCTCAATATCCACCGTTACGGCACCGAACATGCCCGCGGCGCCGGCACCGCCGTTGACGGCGACGCGCGCGAACGACGTCTCAAACGCGGGCGCGCCGTACACGATATTGCTCGGCCACTCAATGCCCACCTTGCCGGCAAGGCCCAGACCCGGCGTCGACGCTGTGCCCACAAGCGCATCCATCATACCCATCGCCGCCACAAACGGCAGGCCGTGGAAGGCATGCATGCTCACGTCCGGGCGCACGACCAGCGAAAACGCCAGCGATGCATCGCCCGCACTCCACGCGCACCAGCCCGCAGACATGCCCTCGCGGCCCGCGTCACGCGCCGCGTCGAGCTCGGTACCGGCGGTAACAGCATTCATCTCGATCATCTACATACGCCCCAATTCGCCCACGATATGGCCCACGCGATCCTCGGGCTCCTTGACCTCGACGCCGTTGTAGCGGAAGAATCGCGCCGGGTCGTGCATCAGGTCCTCGAGCGGCACCAGCACAAAGTCTCGCTCGCCGATCAGCGGATGCGGCAGGCGCAGCTTCTTGCCGCCGTGGGTCTCGCCGTCCATCCACAGCAGGTCCAAGTC
>CABSMB010000149.1 GCA_902478705.1 uncultured Collinsella sp.
TTGCGTGATGGAAGACGAGCACCTGTGGGCCCAGATTATGGAGCTCACGCCGCTCAAGCGCTGGGCAACGGCGCAAGAGATCGCCGAGTGGATCTACTTTGTGGGCGTGACCAACCGGTTTATGACTGGGCAGAGCCTGCTGATCGATGGCGGCGAGGCCGGTCGCACACAGTTTATTTGGCCCGAGTAATAAACGCGCCCGATGGCAAAAGCCGTCGGGCGCGTTTTTACATCAAGGGGTATCAAGAAAAGTTAACTTTAGCTGGCCTTTATCTTCGTAAAGCCCCTTTGAGCTGGTAAAATTACCCCCTAAACAGAACAAGGGGGTAAGTTGGGGCTATTCGGTTCACACGAGAGGCGCGACGCGGACCGGGCGCGCCAGCTTTTTGAGACGGCGCTTGCAGAGCAGGGGCTCAATGTTGGGTTTGTTTTGCGCGCCAGCGACTGCCTTCCTCTGTACATCACTCCCAATTTTGAGCGTGTCTTTGGCGTGTCGCCGGAGCGGTATCGCGACGATATCGAGACGCTCTACCGCTATATTCCCGATGACGACCGCGTTCGCATGCAGCGACAGGTGAGGGATTGGGACCACGCGGCCCCCTTGGATCTGATTTGTTCCTACAACGGTCCTGGGCAGGAGGGGTCGCCGCTCAGTATCCGCTTTTCGATCGTGCCCGTTCAAAACGCCACGCAATACCTGGTCACAGCGGTCGACGTGACGGTCGAGGCCGAACGCATCACCAGGGCGGAGGCCGAGCGTGATCAGGCGGTGGAGACCGCCAACGCACGTACGGACTTTATGAACCAGATGAGCCACGAGATCCGCACGCCGCTCAACGGTATCGAGGGTATGATTTCGCTGGCTCGTGAGCATCACGCTGACGAATCGCGCCTGATGGATGACCTGTCTCGCGCTTCGCAGCTCTCGGCGTACCTGCTGTCCCTTATCAACGACATGCTCGATATGAGCCGCCTCAACAGCGGCCGTGTTCGAATCGATGAGGCGCCGTTCGACATGCGCCTGTTTGCCGCTGAGCTCGAGCGCATGTTTACCTCGCAGGCTGCCGATAAGGGGCTCAAGTATTCAGTTGCGCTCGAGGATTGCGAAAACGTCTTTGTGGTGGGCGACCGCATGCGCCTGTCGCAGGTCGTTATCAACTTTATCTCCAACGCGCTCAAGTTTACCGAGAGCGGCGGTAGCGTTGCCGTCAGCATTCGCGAGATGTATCGCTCGGAAAACGGCGTGAGCTTTATGCTGCGCGTGCGCGATACGGGCAAGGGCATGGACCCGCGCTACATCAGCAAGATCTTTAAGCCGTTTGAGCAGGAGGACCGCACCATTGCGCGTCGCTACGGCGGAACGGGCCTGGGCATGGCCATTACGAGCGCGCTCGTCGACCTTATGGGCGGCGAGATCGTCGTGGACACCGAGCCCGGTCGCGGCTCGACGTTTTCGGCCTACATTCCACTGCGCTTGGCGACGCCAGAGCAGGTCGAGGACCTTAAGCTCAAAGAGCAGACGCTCGAGACGGCGCACGATACCATCGGCTCGTCGTTTACCTACCAGTTTGACGGCAAGCGGCTCCTGCTGGCAGAGGATAACGAGATCAATGCCATGATTGTGGTTGAGCTGCTGGCCAGGCGGGGTGCCGCGGTCGACCGCGCCGAAAACGGCCAGGCGGTCGTCGACCGGTTCCGAAGCATGCCCGTGGGCACGTACGACGCGATCCTCATGGATATCCAGATGCCCGTGCTCAACGGTTGGGGAGCGGCAGAGCAAATTCGATCTCTCGAGCGCGAGGACGCCGCCACCATTCCCATCATCGCGCTTTCGGCCAACGACTACACCGAGGACGTAGAGCGCTCGCGCAAGGCGGGCATGAACGGGCACGTGGGCAAGCCTATCGACCTGAATGTTTTGAAAGCACAGCTGGCGGCCGCGACGGCCGAGGCGGCTTATCGAGGAAATGAGTAATCGTGATCGTTGAACAGTCCAACAGCATCATCAATGAAGTGAGCCGTGCCCTGCTGGGCAAGCGCGAGGTGATTGAGAAGGCTTTGATGGCCATCTACGCTGGTGGCCATATCTTGCTCGAGGATGTGCCCGGCACTGGCAAGACTACGCTGGCGCTGGCGCTGTCCCGCGCATTGGGCCTGGACTTTAAACGCGTGCAGTTTACGCCCGACACGCTGCCCTCGGACATTACGGGCTTTACGATGTACGATCGCGATGCCGGCACGTTCCGTTTTGTGTGGGGCGCGGTCAACTGCAACTTGCTGCTGGGCGACGAGATCAACCGTACCAGCGCAAAGACGCAGTCGGCCCTGCTCGAGGTTATGGAAGAGCGCGCTGTGACCATCGATGGCCAGACGCATCCGGTGCCGCGCCCCTTTGTGTGCGTGGCGACCGAGAACCCGGTGGGTTCGGCGGGTACTCAGCCTCTGCCCGATAGCCAGCTCGACCGCTTTATGGTTCGTCTGTCCGTGGGCTATCCGTCGCGCCAGGACCAGATTGATATCCTCAAGGCCCGCCGTTACGCCAACCCGCTCGATGACATCAAACCCATGGTTGCCCGCGACGACCTGCTCGATATCCAAAACTATTTGGGCAACGTGCAGGTCGTCGATACGGTGCTGGACTATATCGTTCGCCTGTGCGAGGCGACTCGTGAGGACGCGCTGGTGGAGCTGGGCGTGAGCCCCCGCGGTGTTATCGCCCTTACCCGTATGGCGCGTGCCTGCGCGCTCATTCGCGAGCGCGACTACGTGGTGCCCGAGGACGTGCGAGAGGTCTTTACATCCGTCTGCGCCCATCGCCTTGTTTTGCGCCCCCAGGCCCGAATCGAGTCGATTACCGCCGAGGACGTTCTCGACCGTATTCTGGCTGCCGTTCCCGCTCCGTCCATGGGTCAGGTTCGCGGTCGCTCCTAGCGACGCGTAGCTGCCCGCGCCCGCTATATCGCCCATGATTATCAACAAGATCACTTATGTCGTATCCGTCGTGCTCCTGCTCGTCGTGTTTGTGCTGACCGCCAATGCCGCGGCGCTCGCTGCTGCCGTGGCATTGCTGGCCATGCCCGTCATTACGGTGGTCGCATGCCGCGCGAGCGCGGCCTCGCTCAAGATTGGCTTTGAGCTTCCCCGTTCATGCGTTGTGGACTCGCCGCTGGTGCTTCGTATGACGCTTGACCGCCCCGCGCTGTTTCGTGGCCGCGTGGAGCTGGTGTTCTCGGTGCGCAACCTGCTGACGGGGGCACTTACGACCTATCCGGTCAGCTTGGCGCCCGCCGCCAGCAGGCCGGCTGAGTTTAACCTTGAGCTTGATTCGTCGATTTGCGGCGCGCGCATCATTGCGCTCGATACTGCACGCCTTGTCGACGAGATGGGCTTTACCTCGCTTGCGCTCGACGGCGTTTCGTATCGCGAGACCTTTACCGTGTATCCCCAGGTGGTTGATATTCAGGTTGATCCTCGCCAAAGCGCGTCCGCTAGCCTTGAGGGCGTAAGCTATGATCCCCATCGCAGCGGCCAGGACCCTTCCGAGGTCTTTGATCTGCGTTCGTATCGCGAAGGCGATTCGGTCAGATCGATTCACTGGAAGCTGTCGACGCGTTTTGACGATGTGTTGGTGCGAGAGTCCTCTCGTCCGCAAGATCATGCCATTGCGATTCTGTTTGGGATATTCGCGCGTGATCTTGAGGTATCTGAGCGGCCCCAGGTGCTGTCCGCCGCGCTGGGCCTTACCGCATCGGTGAGCCTGTCGCTCATGCGTCTTGGTTACCACCATATGGTAGTGGCGACAGGAGGCAGCGCTTTGACTGCGTATCCGGTCGACAACCGCCGTGGATTCAACGAGATGCTCGATGCCCTTGCTTCGACTCCGCTTGCACTGGATTGTCCCACGTCGTATGAGCGGTATTCGAAGATTGTGGCAAGCAGAGGTATTAGCAAAACCGTGCTGGTGACAGCCGGTGCTGATGATGCCGCTTTTATTGATATGGGCAAAATGACTGACCTGTCAGTGCTCCATGTGTCGGATTCCGTTGAGTCGTATAGCGTCGAGTGTGGCCCCAACTACCTCATCACCCACTGCTCAGCCTCAATGGATCCTGCTCGCATCAAGAGCCTGGAGGTCTAGCATGAACTTTAGGACTCTCACCTCGGCAGACGGCATCGGCTCCAACCATCGCATCGTCGACGTCTTCCTGTCAATCGTTCCGACGGCTTTGCTCGCCGCGGCCTTTTCCTGCGCGATCGGCAATTGTTTTAGTGCTGCCTGTTTGGGAATGTTGCTGACGGCAAGTGTCATTACGTCTGTTGTGATGAGGGCCATGGGCGTTTTGCTTGCTTCGAGGCAACCGTCCCGTACCGTGGCGATAATCGTTGCGTCCGCGACGCTC
>CABSMB010000150.1 GCA_902478705.1 uncultured Collinsella sp.
GTGCAAAGGAGGACGTTTCCATGGACGAGATGTTTGCCATTAAATGCCAAAACTGCGGCGGCCCCATGTATTCGCACCAGGCTAAACGCAGCTTTGAGTGTGCCTATTGCGGCACGGTCGTTCCGTGGCAGGCCGATGCGGGGGAGCCAAAGAGCGCCCTGGGCATTCGTCATACGCCGTTGACGGTGGTGGATGGGCTACTTAAGCTCACCCATGTGTCGCAGCTCGAGCGCCCGGAGGACCCGGATTGGTATTTCTTCAATTCGCACTGGCGCAATCAGTCGGTTCTGGAGCATCTGCTGTGGGAAGATCGCGGAACGGCGCAGGAGTTCCAAGAGGCGACGCACGTGAGCATTCCTTGCCCCTTCTGCGGCGCGTCCTTTGAGGGCGAGTCGACCCAACGCGTGTTTGAGTGCCCGTCCTGCGGCAACAAGATTGGCGTGGCCGACCTGCTCAAGCCCGGCACGTTTAGTAAGCGCCTGACCATGGGCGTGGGCGCCGAATACGTTCCCGAGCAGGGCGTCCCCTGTGAGATATCGCCACAGCAGGCACGTGCTAATGCGCTGCAGCTGGTGCGCCAGTACCCGGACGCTTTTGCCGGGCACGACGTGGAAGACGCGATTCAATACGACATGATGCTCTTCTTCTTTCCCATGGCGCTCGCGGACTTGCGCATGATGGCGTCCTTCCCGGGCAAGGGGTTGAGCAAGGAGACCCTGGTGTACTACGAGGTGCTCGACTGGGCATATCCCAGGGCCAACTACCTTGATGTTCGCCTTATGGGCATTTTGGAGCCGTGGGACTTTGGCAAGGTGGGGCCGTTCGATCCCGCTATGCAGGAAGGCGACTTCCGCGTCGTTTCCGTCGATGCGTCTACCAAGGACCAGGTGGTTATTGATAAGCTGGCGCTCGACATTGCAGGCAACGATGCCGAGGCGACCCTGGGGCTCAATAAAAAGAGCATCCGCGCCTGGGCGCGCAAGGCTCGCAAGCACAAGGACGGCCTGGTGATGGTACCGGTCTACTTTGTCGATCGCCCGGCGTCGGATAGCCGCGACGGCGAGCAAGTGCGCATCGCCGTGAACGGCCAGACGGGTCGCGCGGCCGCGGTGGTGTTTAGCGACAAGCGCGAGACGCATGTGGTGGCACCGCTCAATCCCAACGTGATGCTGTCGAGCGAAAGCACCGTGCACGCCACGCCCATCGAGGTCAAATACGTTAAATCGCCGTTCCTATACCAGATCGTACGTCGCGGAGGCGGCGAACAGCCGCGGCAGGTGGCAGCGGCGGAGGGTTCCTACCGAGAGGAGAAGCCCAAACGCAAGGGCCTGTTCGGCGCGATTTTTGGGAAGTAGGGGAGCGGTGCCGGGGTGTCGGGCCGCATCGCAAGGTCATGAGACGAATTTAAGACTGCTGGGAACGTGCTACCATTGCCGATAGCCTTAATCTTGTAAGAAGCGGAGGCTAGATTATGGGTTTTGCGGATCAGCAGCTTCAGCTTCAGGTACCGTATTCTCCTGACGACACGTTTAATGCCTTAAAGACAGCTATGGAAAAGCTGCCTAAAGTAAAAGTTGATAGCGCATCGCCCACAACAAGAACAATTGCAGCCGAGATTGGTATGAGCCTTTGGTCCTGGGGCGAAAATATCAGTATTTCGGTTGTTCCAGTTGAAGGCGGATCTGACGTTACTGTCAACTCGTCATCTAAGGTCAGGACAAACGTAATAAACGGGGGCAAAAATGCAAAGAATATTGCCAAGATAGTCGATGCCCTATCGAAGGAGCTCGAGCGGTATCCACAGGTTTCAAAGACTATCGAGACGCTGGCGGATAGTGGTGATGTAGTTGCAAGGCTTGAGAGACTTGCAGTGCTGCGTGATAGTGGAGTACTTACCGAGGAAGAGTTTGCTGCAGAAAAGGCAAAAATCCTTTCGTAATTAGACACGATGGTTGGATTTGCGTTCTGTTATTGAACTTGTTTATACCAGGCTGAAAACATCGTGTGTAATAAAAGTGCGCAGTAGTCTCGTCTTATACAGCAATAGGGACCTCTTTCGGGCGCCCTGCCTTTGGTGCGTCGGCGAGTCGTGCCTCGATGGAAGCTTTGGACACCATGCGCTTGGTGCCGTCCTTTCATGAATCCAACATTCCTGCATTTATCAGTTGCGATACCCGTGCTGAGCTAACACCGAGCATACGCGCGGCATCCGCTGCGGTGACGGCGGGGATGTCGCCGAGCTCGCGGCTGACGGCCACGGCGATAATCTTGCCGCCGTGTTGTGGCTGGTGTCCAAAGTCCGGCGCGGGAAGATCGACGCCGCCCATAAGGTGAACGTCGACCATACATGCGAGAAAATCGGTGGCGCTTTCGACAGCGTCGTTTAGATCGGAGCCAAACGTTCCTCCTCCGCCCAGCGAGCCACATGGCACGGCATCGACCATACCGTCCGAATCAAAGAACTCAAATTCCCATACGTAAACCATGTAAGACCTCCTCCGATGCCGGCGATTTGAGGAACATCCTAAGAGCCCACCAAGCGCATCGAACACCTTTATTGTCTCTAGTTTAAGGCCTCGTGCGGACGCGTTTTGGTGCCCTGCGCGTGACCGCAAAAAGGGTTTGCAGTGACTAAAATGTGGTCATAGAGATGGTTTTATCGAACTCCATGGGGGTGGCGCGCGTGGATAACAACACGTTGCTGTTTCACGATAAGGGTGCCGGCGTTTTCAAGGGAATAAGCATCTATCCCAATCGCATCGAGGCGGTCGTGAAGAACGACTTCTTCGGTACCCATACCAAGATCGTCTACCTCAAGGATATTACGGGTGTCAACAGGGTCAAGGGTAAGCGCGTGCTCCTCCGTAATAGGTTGCTGACCGACTGTTCCTACAGGCTGAGCAGTCACTCCCAGGCTCAGGAATTCGTCAGCGTGCTCAATATGGTGATGTGACCGGGCGCTTTCGAACACAAAAAACCGGGATGCAAGGAGTCGCACCTTGCATCCCGGCTGAGCTAAAACGGCGCTGCTGCATGCCGTTGGAGCTTTAGCGCTTAATCTCGATGTCGTCGAGCTTGACGTCCATGGCCTCGGTCTTTGCCTTGGCGATGTCGTCGGCAAATTCCAGAGACTTCATCATGGTCTCGACGGCGTCCTTGTGCTCCTCGACGTTGTCGATGCGCACGTAGACGCTGCCGCCGCCTGCTTCGGTGAAGTACTCAGTCGTCACGCCGCCCGAGTGTGTATAGGAAGCGTTGCGCCAAGTCTTGCCGTTGTACTTGACGGGGTCATTCTCGGTCCACTCAAAGCTTGCATTCCACTTTGCCTCGTAGTCGAACAGCTCGTCAGCGTTCTTGTCAGAGTCGAAGACAGGGATGAAGCGGTCGCTGGCATGCTCGCTCTCGGTGAACTTAAACTGGGCCCTGTCGGCGGTATCGCCTGCGACGTCCGTGATTTCGACGCCCTCGGGGACTTCGACCTTAAACCAAATGAAGTCGGTCCTCATATCCACGGCTGGCTTTTCTGCTCCGCCGCCACCGCCACTGCCGGTAGCGCCACCGCTTCCGCCACAACCCACCAGGGCAACCGCGGCAAAGAGACTGATGCAGAGGGTGAGAATCGCAAAGGCCTTCTTTTTCATGGTCGTGTCCTCCTCGATCTGTAACCGCCCATGGATTACTTGCCTTTACTGTACGCGTGGACGGCTCGCTAGGGTGGGCCATGTGTCCCATTCTGGGGGTTGGATTTGCGCCGGCAAGTGGCAATATGTCTGGGCGCAAAAGAGGGGAGGGCCGATGCTGCCCGGCTCTCCCCGGGATGAGGTGCCCGTTCATTTAATGGGGCGTTCGTGCGGGCGTGCTCGAACCCTTGCTACTTGATCTCGATGCTCGAAATCTCGACGCCGCGGGCCTCGGTGACGGCCGCCTTGATGTCGTCGGGGAACTCGATGGAGTTGAGGAGCGTCTCGGCTTCTTTCTTGTGAAGGTCGACGTTCCTAATCATGATATAGACGCTTCCCGTGTCGACGTCGGTAAAGAGGTAGGTATAAGTGCCGCCGTTGTCCTTGCACGTTCCGGTGAGCCATGTTCTGCCGTTGTGCTCGACGGGGTCGCCATCCTCCCACTGGAACGTTCCGGTGTGCCTTTCGGCCTGCTCTGCAAAGGACTCTTCGGCCGTCATCTTCTCTTGCCAAACGGGGATGAAACGGTCGACTGTGGTGTTCTCGTTCTCGGGGAAGGTGAGCTGGACCCTGTCGGCATTCTTGCCAGCGGAGTCGCTTACGCCAACGCTCTCGGGCATCTCGACCTTAAACCAGATAAAGTCAGTCTTTTCGGCGACGGGGGCCTTTTCCTTGCCTTCGCTCTTGGATGCGCTGCTGCCCCCGCCCGA
>CABSMB010000151.1 GCA_902478705.1 uncultured Collinsella sp.
GGTGGCAGGTGACGGAGCGCAACTCAACGGGTTTCGATGGGATGGTTCAGCGCGACCTGGAGTACATCGCCAAGCGCGGTCCCGTTACGGACCTCAAGATCGTCGCTCTCACGGTGATCGAGGTCATCACCGGTAGGGGTGCGTGCTAATGCTCCGGGACTATTCAAAATTCGTTGAGCTCAAGCGTGTTCCCGTAATCGATGTTCCGATCACGGGAACCAATATGTCTGAGTGCGTCGAGTTTCTCACTCGCCATATAGATGAGCTACATGGCGAGTATATTTGCGTATCCAATGCTCACACGTCGGTTATGGCTCATGACGACCCTTCCTATTGGACCTGCCAAGCGGACTCCCTCATGTCCGTTCCCGACGGCAAGCCTTTATCTGTTGTTGGACGTAAAACAATAGAGTCAATGGGGCGTGTAACTGGACCCGATCTAATGCGAGAGATTTTCAGCATTTCCTTGCAGCAGGGATGGAGCCATTACTTCTACGGTAACGAGCAGAAGAATCTCGACGCTCTCAAGAATTCACTTCAAAAGGAATATCCGGGCCTGGAAATAGCTGGCATGGAGCCTTCGGTTTTCCGACCGCTCTCCGACAGCGAGAAGCGAGACCTTTCGCGACGTATCGCTGATTCGGGTGCAGACTTCGCATGGATTGCGCTGGGTGCGCCTCGCCAGGAAGTCCTCATGCATGAGCTTAAAGGTGGCCCCCAGCCAATAATGATCGGTGTCGGGGGAGCCTTCAATGTCCTCGCCGGAGTGGTGCCGGAGGCACCGATCTGGATGCAGGACTTGAGCCTCGAATGGCTATACAGACTTATCCAAGAGCCGAAACGGCTTTTCAAGCGATACCTCATTACTAACACTAAGTTTCTCTTTTACCAGTTCACTGGCGCAAAACGCAAGGAAGGCAAGTAGATGAAATCCACCACCACCTTTAAAGACAAGACCCTCATGATCACGGGCGGCACCGGCTCGTTCGGCAACACCGTGCTCAAGCACTTCATGAACACCGACCTGGCCGAGATCCGCATCTTCTCGCGCGACGAGAAGAAGCAGGACGACATGCGCCACCGCCTGCAGGAGAGGTCGCCCGAGCTCGCCTCCAAGGTGCGCTTCTTCATCGGCGACGTCCGCAACGCACAGTCGGTCCGCGACGCCATGCACGGCGTGGACTACATCTTCCACGCCGCCGCCCTCAAGCAGGTGCCCTCCTGCGAGTTCTTCCCCATGGAGGCCGTGCGCACCAACGTCATCGGCACGGACAACGTGCTCCACGCCGCCATCGAGGAGGGCGTCGACCGCGTCGTGTGCCTGTCCACCGACAAGGCGGCATATCCCATCAACGCCATGGGCAAGTCCAAGGCCATGATGGAGTCCATCATCTACGCCAACGCCCGCAACGGCGCCGGCCGCACCACCATCTGCTGCACCCGCTACGGCAACGTCATGTGCTCGCGCGGCTCTGTCATCCCGCTGTTCATCGACCGCATCCGCAAGGGCGAGCCGCTCACCGTCACCGACCCCAACATGACCCGCTTCCTCATGAACCTGGACGAGGCCGTGGACCTGGTGCAGTTCGCCTTCGAGCACGCCAACCCCGGCGACCTGTTCATCCAGAAGGCGCCCGCCTCCACGATCGGCGACCTCGCCGAGGCCGTGCAGGAGGTATTCGGCCGCGTCGGCACCCAGGTCATCGGCACCCGCCACGGCGAGAAGCTCTTCGAGACCCTCATGACCCGCGAGGAGCGCCTGCGCTCCGAGGACATGGGCGGCTACTACCGCGTCGCCTGCGACTCGCGCGACCTCAACTACGACAAGTTCGTCGTCGACGGCGAGGTCGAGACCCAGGCCGACGAGTCCTACACCTCCCACAACACCGAGAGGCTCGACGTTGAGGGCACCATCGCCAAGATCAAGACCGCCGAGTACGTGCAGCTGGCGCTCGAGGGCCGCGAGCACGAGGCGGTGCAGTAGGGTGCGCGTACTCGTCACCGGCGCCAGGGGCTTCGTCGGGAGGAACCTCTGCTGCGCGCTGAAGAACATAAGGGACGGCAAGGACCGCCGAGCCAAATACCAGTCACTCCTTCCCCTCGAGGTCATGGAGTACGACCTCGACTCGACGCCCGCCGAGCTGGAGGACTTCTGCTCCCGCGCCGACTTCGTCTTCAACCTGGCCGGCGTCAACCGCCCAAAGGACCAGTCCGAGTTCATGGAGGGCAACTTCGGGTTCGCCTCCACGCTGCTCGAGGCGCTCGAGCGCCACGGCAACAGATGCCCCGTCATGCTCTCCAGCTCCGCGCAGGCGAGCCTGTCGGGCCGCTTCGAGGGCTCGGTCTACGGCGAGTCGAAGCTGGCGGGGGAGGGCCTGTTCCGGGAGTACTCCGGACGCACGGGGGCGCCGGTGCTCATCTACCGCTTCCCCAACCTCTACGGCAAGTGGTGCCGCCCGCGCTACAACTCCGCCGTGGCCACCTTCTGCGACGCCATCGCGAACGGCCGCCCCTATACCGTGAACGACCCCAGCGTGGAGCTGGAGCTCCTCTACATCGACGACCTCGTGGACGAGATGCTGGGCGCCCTGCTGGGCGATGAGCACCGCTGCGGTTACGAGGGGCTCGAGCGCGTCGAGGGCGACCAGTTCTGCTATGTCCCCGACACCGACGTGAAGTCTCTGGGCGAGACCGTCTACCTGCTGGGCACTTTCCGCGACAGCCGCGAGACGCTGTCGGTGCCCGACCTTTCGGAGGGCTCCTTCTCCAAGAAGCTGTGGAGCACGTTCCTGTCCTACTACGAGCCGGGGCATTTCGCCTATAGCCTGAAGCCCAACACCGACGACCGAGGCTCGTTCACCGAGTTCCTGCGCACGCCCGAGCGCGGCCAGGTCTCCGTCAACGTGAGCAAGCCCGGCATCACCAAGGGCAACCACTGGCACATGAGCAAGTGGGAGAGGTTCCTGGTGGTCTCCGGCACCGCGTCGATCAAGCTGAGGAAAGTAGGGGAGGATGCCGAGGGGAACCCGTTCCCCGTCGACGAGTATATAGTTTCTGGGTCTGACATGCGCGCCGTGGAGATGATCCCGGGCTACACGCACTCCATAACCAACCTGTCCGACACCGAGGACCTCGTGACGGTCATGTGGGCCAATGAGCCCTTCGACCTCGAGAACCCCGACACCTACTACGAGGAGGTCTAGCCGCATGGGCTCTTTTTCGCGGTCGCTTCTATGTTTTGGCCGCAGTGTGAAAGCGCTTCCTCGTAAAGCTATAGTTCAGCCCCTCGTTAAACGGTCTTTTGCACGGTGCGGAAAGGGTTTCTCGCTTGGAAAGCGTTGCGATTTGCAAGGCTTGGAGAACATTTCAGTCGGTAATGATGTGTCATTTGGGCCCGATACAAGAATTTGGACAACGGGCGCAGGAGTAATTATCGGTAACGATGTTATGTTTGGCCCACATATAACTCTAATCTCTGGTGATCATCGCACTGATGTCAAAGACAAGCCTATGCGAGCTGTAAGGCCAACTGAAAAATTACCCAGTAATGACCAAGACATTGTTGTTGGTAACGATGTTTGGATTGGGGCAAACGTTACGATTTTAAAAGGTGTGCATATTCCCGATGGAACAGTAATTGCTGCTGGTGCGCTCGTCGTTCGTAGCCCTTATGAAGAAAATTGCATTTGGGGGGGGTTCCCGCACGTCTAAATCGGGAGACGATTTGATGACTAGGAATAAGACGGAGTTTGGCACCTTAAGTATGTTTGGTGTTGATCCGAGCTGTTTAGGAGGCATTAGTACGCTAACGCGCATGCTTTCTTTTGAGCTAGATAGATGCGAGCAAGTTGATTTTTGCTATTTAATAACGACCAATCAGGGAAATGCCCTTCAAAAGATCCGTTGTTTTGTAAGCGCGCTCTTAAAGGCCCGAAAACGCTTTTCAACCGGCGAAGGAATTGTTCATATACACATGGCTGATAATGCGAGCGTGATCAGGTCGTGCGTTATCATATTCCTAGCTAAAAGATATCGACAGTCTGTCGTACTTCACATTCACTGTGACTTGGCAAAGATTAGATCTCGGTCCTCAAGTCATATGAAAAAGCTGATAGATTGGTCGCTATTAAAATCAGATCGCATCATTGCCCTAGGAACATATCTGAACCCCTTGTTCCAAAAATTGGATTATCCAAGTGAGCGTGTATTAATTCTTCCCAATGCCGTTTCTTGTCCAGATGAGAATTTATACACGCCGGGCCGCACTAGAGTTTTATTTCTGGGAAATATCTCTAAGGACAAGGGCGTCTTGGATTTATTGGATGCGCTCGTTCTGATCGATGACAAGCTTGACCCAGAACTAATTTTCGAGCTGTGCGGTAGGGATCAC
>CABSMB010000152.1 GCA_902478705.1 uncultured Collinsella sp.
TCGCCACCTCGATTGACGCGCTCGCCGTGGGCATCTCGTTTGCCGCGCTCTCGGTCGACATCGTTCCCGCCGTGTCGCTCATCGGAGTCACGGCCTTCATCTTCTCTGTTGCCGGCGTGGCAATCGGTCATACCTTTGGCGCGCGTTACGAAAAACCCGCCACCATCGTGGGCGGCGTCGTGCTCATCCTCATCGGGCTTAAGATCTTACTTGAGCATCTGGGGATTCTCGCGATATAAAAAAACGCCTCTCATAAGCCAGTGTCAATGTATGGGTCTCATGCAGAGTTTTGCATAATGCCTTTTCGTGCAGACTTTTGCATGTCATACTGATATGCAAAAGTCTGCACGTTAGGAGATCGCCGTGGATACCCTTCCCATCACCACACCGCGCCAAGCTGGCATCTACGTGCGCCAGGCACGCGAGACTCAGGGTCTCACCCGTGCCGCCCTCGCCAAAAAGGCCGGTGTTTCGGAGCGCCTGCTCGCATCGCTCGAGCTAGGAGACGCCACCGGCATTCGACTCGACAAATTGCTGGCGATTTTCAACGCTCTTGGACTGGCGCTCGCAGCACAAGGGGATATCGACGAAGCGAAAAACGAGCGACCAGTCGACGCCTCGCATGCCAATCCGCTGCCTCGCAGCATCCCCAGGCACCATCACACTCAACGTCCTCATCATCGCAACCGTCGTAGTACCGCTATTCCGGCTCTTCCAGATGCCCCCTTTACATCCGCACTCTACGACGAGGTCTTCGCCGATTTCGCCATGTCCAATCTCGGAGTCTCGATTGCCGCAAACGCATCTAACCAAACCAAGCCCGAAGGGAAATAGCCAATGGCCAGAACATCACTTCGGACCATTATTTGCGGCGTACCTGCGGGAACGCTCACGCAAGATGAGAACGGTCTTATCAGCTTTACCTACGACCAAGACTATGACGGGCCAGCCCTATCGACCAACATACCCGTATCAAATCGCACATACGGCCAACAGGTCATGAATCCGTACCTGTTTGGCCTTCTACCCGACAGCGAGGACCAACGAAAAGCGATTGCCGCCGAATTCGACGTTAGGCCCAACAATCCCGTTGCGTTGCTCAGCCATATCGGACTCGACTGTCCGGGCGGAGTGCAGTTTTGTGCCGAAGAAGATGCCGACGCCGTCCTGCATCGCGCTGGCGAATACCGCCCTATAGACGACCACGAAATTGCTCTTCGTCTCAAGTCGATCAGAGATGACCGCGATGCATCGTGGATGGGCCTAGATGAAAGTTGGTCACTTGGAGGCAACCAGGGCAAGTTCGCGCTCGCGTTCATAAACGGCCGCTGGTGCGAATGCATGGGCTCCTCGCCCACGACGCATATTTTCAAAAATGGCCTTATCGGATTTAAACTCGAGGCTCTCAATGAGTTTGTCTGCATGAAAAGCGCCCAGCGCGCCGGTATCGCAACGGCAAACGTCGAATATCGTATGTTTGAGGACGAACCTGCCCTCATTGTTGAGCGCTATGACCGCGTGAAAGTCGAAGACGGAACGATCAGGCGCCTACATCAAGAAGACCTCTGTCAGGCACTTGGGGTGATGCCCGCCCAAAAGTACACGGCAGACGGCGGCCCGACCGCACGCGATATTCAGGAACTCCTCGTCAATACGAGCCATCATCAACTTAACCTGTATCTGTTTACGCAGATACTTTTCTTTAACGCCATCATCGGCGCACCGGACGCGCATGCGAAGAACTATTCCCTGCTCCTTGGAAACGACGGCGCAGCCATGATGGCTCGAATGTACGATGTCGCATCGGGGCTGGCATACGAGCGCATGCGCCGCCGGGCGCGCCTCGCCATGAGCGTTGGCGGCGAAAATCGTGTGGGGCGCATCGGTCCAGGCGCTATCCGCCGATACCACGGTATGGGCGACCCCGCGCTGGAGACGGCGCTCACCGATGCCGGGCTATCCGAGAAGTTTTGCTTTGCGACCATGATGGACCTCGCCTACGAGGCACCCATTTGCATGGAAGAGGTCATGGACGAATACGCCGACCTGCCCGGCATGGCGGACCTGCGCGAGCATATGCTCGGCCCCGTCCGCGAAAACTGCCAGCGCACCCTCGACCTCATCAAGGCGGATATGGGCTAGACGCCAATCAATTTCCCATTTCTTAAAAAAAGAGAGGGGGCACCCGTCGCAAAAGCTCGGATGCCCCCTCTCATAATGTCATTTGCAATCCGCTAGCACGTGGCTCGGACTGCTGCTAGCGCAACCTTTACGCAGCGAGGCGCTTGAGGACGTCGACGAGCAGCTCGTAGAAGCGCTCAGCAGAAGCGAGCTCCATGCTTTCGTCCGGGGTGTGAACATCGGAGAGCGTCGGGCCCACGGCGATGGCGTCCAGGCCGTGCAGGGCCTCGGCAAACAGGCCGCACTCAAGGCCGGCGTGAATGGACTCGATGCGCAGCTCGGAACCAAAGAGCTCGCGATAGCTCTCGACAAAGACGTCGCGGACCGGCGAATGCTCAGCATAGCTCCAGCCGGGATACTCGAACTCAAACTTGGCGTCGAAGCCCAGGACATCGGCCAGCGTCTGCAGGCGGTCCTTGAACTCGTTCTGCAGCGAGGTGATCGAGGAGCGCGGGGACAGCATGATCTTGACCTCGTCGTCAGAAGTGGCAACCACACCGATGTTGGAGGAAACCTCGACGGAGCCGTCGGTGGCGACGTTGCGGCGAATCACGCCGTTAGGGGCAAGACGCAGGGCGCGGATGAGGGCAAGCGCGGACTTCTGGTCCATGGCCTCGACCTCGGCGTCGTCGGCAATCTCTACGGTGCAGGTAAAGCCGGGGTCGAAGACTTCGAGCTCGGCAGTGACGTCGGCGATGATGCCCTTTGCAATCTGGGCCGCGGCCTCGGCGGCAGCGTGATCAGCGTAGACCAGCTCGGCCTTGCACTCACGGTTGATGGCGTTGTCCTTGGTGCCGCCGTTAAAGCTGACGATGGCGGGCTCGCCGGCGACCATCAGGCGATCGATGATGCGGGCCATGATGAGGTTGCCGTTGCCGCGCTCCAGGTGGATGTCGGCGCCGGAGTGACCACCCAGCAGGCCGGAGATCTCGAGCGTAAGGGTGCTGCCGGTCTTGTGGTCGCGCACGATCGGGCAGGTGTAGGTAACGACGACACCGCCGGCGCAGCTGACGGTGGCCACGCCCTCCTCCTCGGAATCGAGGTTGATCATGGTACGGGCGCTAATCTGGGACTTGTCGAGCGTCTCGGCGCCAACCAGGCCAGTCTCCTCGTCGGTGGTGAACACGCACTCGAGGGCCGGATGAGCAATCGAATCGTCGTTGAGCACGGTGAGCATCAGAGCGACGGCGATACCGTTGTCGGCGCCCAGCGTGGTGCCGTTAGCGGTGAGGACGCCGTCCTTGACGACCAGGTCGATACCGTCGGTCGCAAAGTCGTGCTCAACGGAACCCAACTTGTCGCAAACCATATCGATGTGGCCCTGCAGCATCACGGTCGGGGCATTCTCGGCGCCGGCAGATGCGGGCTTGCGAATGATGACGTTGTAGACCTCGTCCTGATACACGTCGAGGCCGCGCTCCTTGGCAAACGCAACCAGGAAATCGCTGATGCCCTTCTCGTTGCCAGACCCACGGGGGATCGCGCTGATCTCCTCAAAGAAATGGAACAGCTGGGCGGGCTCGTAGCCGGTAATCTTGTAGTCCATGGTGCCTCCTTGGCGCAACTGGTTAGACAGTAAGACATGCGACTTGTATATTCCCAGACTTTGCGTGCATAAACCAGTCGAAAACGCCGAGCGCTCTCGCATCATCGGCTAACGGTGAGGAAACGTCACTTTATCAAGATAAAGCAGCTTAGACGGGCCGCGCCGAAGGGACGTTGGACCCTTCAACCAGCCTCAACGCCTGTTGAACGTTAATGCATACACCATTGGTATGTTTAATAAGATTCTTGTCCTCCGTCACGACGTAATCGGCATCAATGCGATTGGCGACGCCCAGCATCAGGTCGTCCTCGAAGTCGTTGTGATGATACTTGAACACAAAGGAGTCGAAGACCTCGTCTGCACCGACCGGCGCGATGAGGGCGAGCTCGCGCATCTGCCGAACGCATGCCCAGGCCGTTTCGTCCGCCGCCGCAATGGCGTTATCGCTCAGCAAACCATTCTTCCTTCGGCACTCCCTCTTAATCGCCGCCGAGACAAGATACGAGACATCTTTGACCGAAAGAGACGAGGCAAACAGGGCAATCTGCTCCGAGACATCGGCAATCTCGAATAGACGGGCGACATCCGCTGTCCGGTCCGACCTTCCAGA